>PWHJ01000102.1 GCA_003554865.1 Bacteroidota bacterium
AAAGGCAGCACACTTGCAGTGAGGATGTCGACGGGGAAGATGCTTGTATTGTTGAAGAAACGGAGGAACTGATGGATCTTTGTGAGGGCTTTTGTGAGGATGAAAACGGAGATGTTTATTGTGTAAACCCTCCAAGTGTGGAGACCTATGAAGATCCTTGGGTTGCGGAGTATGAAGCTGATCTTGAGGGGTATTTGCACAGCCTGGGAGATAATGCCGATAGCGCCGATGTTTGGTTTAGATACGGAAAAGCGGGAGAGGATTTGGATAGTACCACCTCTTCGGAGACTATGACGGATGAAGGTGAGTTTGGAAGAAATGTCTCCGGACTGGAGGCGAATACGGATTACGACTTTCAGGCAGTGGCAACAAATGTTACAGGGGAAGAGGTTTACGGAGATACTTATTCCTTTACCACCTTGCCGGACTTTAGCGTGGAGGCGACCGGATCAACTCCGGGGGTTTTTGACGCTACCCTTTACGGGGAGCTTATTAGTATGGGAGATGAGACCGAGGCGGAAGTATACTTCGAATACGGAGAGCCTGGTAACCTTAACAATACTACCGCCCCGCAAACAATGACCTCCGAGGAGGATTTTCAAAGAACCGTCTCCGGTCTCAGTCCGGAAACCCAGTATGAGTTCAGAGCGGTAGCCGAAGGAGAGGAAGAATCCGATGTTAGTGAGTCAATGTTTTTTGAGACGGAAGAAAACGTAGTAATTATAGAAGCGACGGGTGTGGATGAGGGGGTTTTCGATGCTACTCTTCACGGAGAGGTTCTGAATATGGGAGAAGAAGATGAACTCGAAGTATACTTCGAATACGGAGAGCCCGGAGAAATGAATAACACCACTTCCTCTCAAACGATAACCGAAGAAGATGTTTTTGAAAGATCTATCTCCGGTCTTGACCAAAGCACTGAGTATGAGTTCAGAGCGGTAGCCGAAGGTGAGGGAGGGGCGGTTTACAGCGACTCTTTAACTTTCGAGACTTATCCTCACGACTTTAGCGTAGAGGCAGTTGACGCTGACAAAAGATCTTATGATGCCACTCTCTACGGAAATCTGGAAGACATGGGAGAAGAGAGTGAGGCGGATGTATATTTTGAGTACAGAAAAGCGGGAGAAACCGACTTTAACGAAACGCCTAAAGAAACGAGAACCAATATCGGTTCTTTTAGCGAAGATATTTTCGGTCTTGAAGAGTTGACCCAGTATGAGTTCAGAGCGGTAGCCGAAGGATATTACGAGACGGTATATAGTGATATGATTTCCTTTGAAACAATGGAGCACATCCTCATTGTAGAAGCGACGGAGGTGTCTCCAGGATCACATGACGCGGTTTTTTATGGAGAGGTTCTAAATATGGGAGACGAAGAAGCAGTCGAAGTTTATTTCGAATACGGAGAGCCCGGTGACTTGAGTAACTCGACTTCCAGGGTAGAGCTAAGCGAAGAGGGGTCTTTCGACAGAAACCCCAGCGGACTTCAACCCGACACCCAGTATGAGTTCAGGGCGGTAGCCGAAGGAGATCTTGATAAGGTTTATAGCGATATAATGTCTTTTAGAACGGAAGAGCACAGACTGATTGTAAGAACCAGAGAGCCGGATATTGGTATTACGGATACTATTCTTCGCGGAGAAGTTGTTAACCTGGGAGAAGAAGAGGGACCGATTGAAGTCTACTTTCGGTACAGAAAGCAGGGCGGGTCTTTTCGAGATACTTTTCCTGTAGAAGAAATAGACGGACTGGGATCTTTTAGTAAGCGAATCAGAAATCTTGAACCCGACACCCAGTATGAGTTCAGGGCGGTGGCTATAGGGGATGAAGAAACGGATCACAGTGAATTACGGTCATTTACCACCCTTTCGGAGGGTGATCCTTTGCCCGAAAGAGAGGGGGGATGGATTGAGATTAAATCAGGAGAAGATAGTAGATGGATAAGAATAGACGAAGAAGGGGTTATAGAAATAAGATATGATTATGAAGAATAAATTTTTCAAAGAAAAAAAGGCGTTTACGATGATGGAGATACTCATCGTGATAGCTCTTATAACTCTTTTTATGGGAATGACCGTGCCGTTTGGTATGAACTTTTACCGGCAGCAAATAATAGAAGAGGTGACCATGGAGGTGTCCATCAACCTCAAAGCGGCTCAATCTTATGCGCAATCCGGAAGAGCAAACAGCCCCTGGGGAGTTAGGTTCTTTGAAGAGAAATATATTCTTTTTGTCGGAGAAGGGTTTGAAGAGAGAGAGGAGATGTATGACAGAGTTTTTGATATTCCCTACGGAGCGGAGATTCCCGGAGAGATAGAAGAGGTGGTCTTTGAGCTCGGGACAGGGTATCCGACAATTACCAAAAGAAATGAAGATTAGGAAACAAGAAAAAGGAGTAGGTCTCCTTGAGGTCTTGATGGCGGTAGCTGTTTTTGCCATCGGAATCGGTTCGGTTGCTCATTATTATGTGGGCTCTATGATGCTCTCCTTGCACAGTACGGAAAAAAATCAAGCGCTTTTTCTCGCAAGAGAAGGAGTGGAGGCGGTTCGTTCTATCGGTTGCGATGAACCGGAAGCTTTTTTTGAGGAAGTGGATTTGGGAGAGGGAGAGGGAGTGGTTATTCTTACTTTCAAAGGAACCTTGTCCGAGGTGCCGGAGGGTGAAGCGGCCGAAGTTTTTTTTCAGTGGGGTCCGGTGGACGGAAGTGATCCCTTGGAAGAATATTTAACGAGGTCTACAGGCAGTCAGACTATGAGCGAAGGAGGAGAGTTTTCCCATGAAGAGGAAGTTGATAGCGTAGACTTTGTTGGAAAGTATGCTTATAGAGCCGTGGCCGAGATGGATGGAGGAGCTACGACTATAAAAGGAGATATTAGAATCATACCTTGATGAGAGCAAAGAAAAAACGTATTTGGATAATAAACGGGGCAGCCGGACTACTTTCCGTAGCGGTCTTTGTTTTGGGCTTTTTCCTTTACGCTGCCTTTGTAAATATGGGGGGCGTTATTGCCGAAGAAGAGAGCGGAGTTTATTTTACCGAGGATGTGATTTTGAATTTGGATGAATTGGACGTGACTTTATATATTGCTGCCGAATCGCAGATGGAGAGCCTAGATGTTTCCGGAGCAGATGCGGATTTTTGGGGAGTTGAGGATATCCATCTTAAAACCGATGAGCACAAAGTATTGGAAATATCCTCCGTCTCCGGAGAACTTGATCTTCATATATCCGGCACGGATGTGTCCGAAGAAGGACATCTCTTGGACTGGGAGATGGAGACCTCACAAGAGGAGACAGTCACGCTGGGCGTAGATGAGCCGGAGTCTTATTATGAAGTATATAGAAATGGGGAGCAGATACAAGGAAGCCCCTTTCTTTCCAACTTGTCGTCGGAGATAAATTTTACCGTATTGCAGGGAGGCACTTACGGAGTGCTTTTGTTGGAAGAGTATATTGAAGAGGAGTGTATGGAAAACGATATTCAGGGATGGGCTTGGTCGGATAATGTAGGGTGGGTTAGCTTTTCTTGCGAAAATCAGTATGAAATAGGAGAGGGGGTAAATTACGGAGTTAACGTGGATGAAACCACGGGGGTTTTTTCCGGTTATGCCTGGTCGGAGAATATAGGGTGGATAAGCTTCAATGAAGGGGATTTGCAAGGGTGTCCCGAGGGAGAGTGCGTGGCGAAGCTTGTTTCGGATGCAAGCAAGGTGACCGGATGGGCAAAAGTTATAAGTAACAACGAGTGGATATCCTTGTCGGGAGATATTTATGGAGAAGGAGAAGAGGAGGGTGATAAGGTGGGAGAGTACGGAGTAGAGCTTGTCGGGAGCGAGTTTCATGGATGGGCTTTTGGAGATAAGACGGTAGGGTGGCTTAGCTTTAATTGCGTAAATACGAATGATTGTGATGCTTACGATTACAGAGTGTTTTTCGAAAGGATGACCATAGTTACGGAAAGAGGAGAGGTCTTTTGGCCGGACATAACGGGAGTGGATGTTGAGCTTAGCGAAGGAAACGAGTGGCAACTGACCACCGAAAGCCTTGACGATAAATTTGCCAGAGTAATATCCATCAGCTTTGATGATGAAGGATGCAAGGTCACTTCGCGAGTTATATGGGACCCTCCTCGAGGAGAGCAAGACATAGCAAGTATTACCGAACACCTAACAAGTTGGAGAGAGCCGTTTATTATAGAGCACGTCTTAAACGTGAGCTCCTCTTCGGGAGGAAGTATTATAACCCCTCAAGAAAGTGAAACTGTTCACGAACACGGAGCGGAGGTAGAGATTGCGGCGTCTTCCGATTCGGGTTATTCGTTTGTCCAGTGGACCGGTGACATAGGAAGCATTGAAACTCCCGGGTCCGCGTCGACGACCATTACGATGGATGGGAGTTACAGTATCGTCGCTGAGTTTGAAGAAAGCGGAGAGGAGAATGGAGAAGAAAACGGGGAAGACTGAATTTAAAAAATACGCAGGACCATGAGAAAAACAATAAAAGCAATACAAGGCGGTTATATAGCCCTCTTCTCCACTATTGTACTGGTTGCTCTTTTTCTGCTTCTTTTTACAGGCATATTTCTTATAGCTGTCGGGGGCATGGATAGGATTTCCGACAAAGAGAGTGACATCAGAGCATCTTCTCTGGCAAGCATCTGCATAGAAGAGGGGCTTAATATGATAAGAAAGGATCCGGAGTCTCCTCTTGAAGATTTTGCGTGTATAAAAGACACGGAGGAAGAAGGGTACGGGGAGGAAGATACTATCACCTGCGAGGAAGGGGGAGTGGTTGAGAACAAGGATGCATTTTGTGAAATAAAAAATGTACAGCACGTGGGCGGTGATATGATATTTATTAGCGAAGGTGTTTATTTTGATTACTCGACAGCCATAGAAATAGAAGTTATTATAAAAGAAAGTGAAGGAGAGAGGACGCTTAAAATACACAGGTGGGATGAAGATGTTTCTACCTAATTTTTTTAGAAAGTAAGCAGCCTAAACGATGAAAAAAGAAGGGCTTACCATTATAGAACTTATCGTTGTTATCGGCCTTATGGCAGTACTTGCTACGGTGATACTTATTACGGTAAGTCCCGCCGAAAGACTCGCGCGAGCACGTAATGAGGCAAGAGAAAGAGATGTTGAGGCTATCTACGCCAATATTAAACAGTATGCTTTTCAGCACGGGGGAGCTTTTCCGGAGTGTGTAACTGAGACGGAAACCGACATTACCGGGTGTGACGAACTTGTGCCCACCTATCTTGCAAATTTTCCGATGGATCCCATTTGCGGAGATGAAACTGCCGGAGATTCGGGGTATTATGTAAAACGCTCTCCCGAGGGAGAGCTGGGAGTAAAAGCAGTTTGTGCCGAGGAAGAAAAAGAAGTAGTAAAAGGATTTTGGTAATCTTTTCTAAAAAAGAAATGCGCGAGAAAATAGAGGGATTTACGCTGATAGAACTTCTTATTGTTATCGGAATAATGATAATCTTGGGAACGATTGTTGTCTTTGCCATGAATCCCGGAGAGAGACTTCGGGATGCACGAGACAATCAAAGGAAGGCGCATGTGGAAGCGATTTACGGAGCATTAAAGAGTTATAATTTTCGTGAAGAGAGCTTCCCCGGATGTGTCCAAGAAGAAGAGACGGATGCGAAGGAGTGTGAACCGTATATTGTGCCGGAGCACATAGCATCGATGCCAAAAGATCCGGTAGAGGGAGTAGAAGGAGAGACGGGGTATATGGTAAAAAAGCACGAGCTTTTTGATGATGCCGGGGTTAAGGCGGTGCATGCGGAGGGAGAAGAGGAGATAATCGCCGGATTTTGGGAATAAAAAATAAAATGAAGAAAAAAACAAACGGATTTACACTAATAGAATTTCTTCTCTACAGCGTCATTGTTACCATGATAGTGAGCGCTTTGGTGGTAACCGGCGTGAATATTATAGAGTCAAGAGCAAAAGTGGCGGTAATAGAAGAAGTTAATCATAACGGGAAGATGGCCATGAATATGGTGACAAGGCATATCAGAGAAGCAAAGGAAATAAACTACCCGGCTCAAGGAGAGGAAGGAGATTACCTTTCGCTGGAAACGCACGCTTCAATAAATAACCCCACCGTATTTGGAAAAGATCCCGAGGGAAAGCTGACTATAAAAAGAGGTGGTAGCGAGGAGAGAAGAATAATATCCGAGCACGTTGCCTTAAGTGATATCTCTTTTACAAACACTACTCGTCCCGAGGGAGTGGGAACGGTAAGGATTGAGTTCATTATAGAGTATGCGGGACCTGCGGAAGAAGATTTTACCAGAGTGTTTCGCTCAACAGAAAGCATTAAGTCTGCCCGGGAAGGCGATTTTGGGGAATAAGAAAAAAGATATATATGCAGTAACCTTTCTAATGACTGAAGATTGCATTTATCGGTTTTTTTATTTATACTGGGGAAAGCATTTGTAATTTATGGAATTGACCGAAGAAAAATTAAGGGAGCTTCTCGTTAAACCGGGCCATGTAAACGATGGCGATTTTGATAATGCCATGGCGGTAGCAAAGGAGAAGGGAGCGGAACT
>PWHJ01000100.1 GCA_003554865.1 Bacteroidota bacterium
AAGAAGTTGGCTAGTGGTGGTAGAGTATATGTGGAGAGTTATTTGGGACCTGAGTATGAGAGAGACTATCTGGAATATGATGAAGATGAAGACAAAGTGTATCGTGTGTTTGGTTTTGAAGGTAGTCGTGAGTATTTAACAGAGTCACAGGTAATAAGTGTGTTGAGTAAGAGATATAAGTATAGTCCTACTCATTGTAAAGGATGTAAGTGTAAGGAGATGGAAGTATGTTAGTTAATATAATACTTAATTTGTTGTATAGGTATTTAAGTTATGGAGACACATCTTATTTAGATACTAACGAATTAGAAAGGAGATGATAATATGAGAAGATCATTATTTATTGTTGTGTTTTGGTGTGTTGTGTTGGGTTGTATTGGTATTGCATTGATGGGTGGGGGACTAGAGTATGATGAGACTGATGTTGTTGTTATAAGACACTCAGATACTCTGTGGGGTGTTGCATCTGATGTGGCTGGTAACACACATAACGTTAATGCTGTTGTGTATGAAATTAGGGAGCTGAATGATATGGATGATGTGTCGGTTAGGCGTGGCGATGAGATAAAAGTACCTGTCCTGGAAGGGGGTGAGTAATATGAGTGTTGTTACTAAAGAAACTAGTAAGGGTATTAAGTTAAGTGGTAAGCTATTTTGTTATGATATGGACTATCCTGAGAACTTAACTCTATGGTGTAACAATAATAAGTTGAGTTTGTTGGGTACTGATATTGATGACTTGTTTGATGTGCTAAAGTATAGTACCCAGGTCATGGATTCTAAGGAAGGGTTTCATGTATATAATTCGCTTAATAAGGAATTGATATACTGTGTGATTGATGTTGATGACGAGAGTGCTGACTATGGATATTTTGTATCAGTGTGTTGGATAACGTCTCCTATTAGTAGTGAGGAAATTAAAGAGTTTAAGACTGAAGATTGTCCTATGATAGTTATGTAATGTTTTGTCCTAAGCATGACATAAAACTGCTTGAATATTATTTAGAAAGGGGGTGTTGAATATGGGGGAGTTGGTTAGTATGTTGAAAGCATATCGGCAATTTGATATCAATCCTAGTTATACGAGTGTTAATAATATAAGGAAAGGTAAGTATAAAGACTGGTTAGCTTTAGCACAGAATACTAGTAAGGATTCTACTTTTGCTAGGATGGCTCGTATTGGTATGGATGTAATACACTTTATTAAGAGTGGTAGGTATTATGCTTTTAAACTGAAAGGTACTATCTTTATCAATGGTGACTTTGTTGTACAGTTTACTAGTTTAGCTGACGGTGTTAGTGATTATAATACACTGTTGATGAAGGTGTTCAACCATTACCGTAGTGATGTGGTTAGAGTAGCTGGTGTTGATATTAAGTATGCTTATGATGTTGATGATGTGGTTGTGGCTGTCGAGTGGGAAGGAACCAGACATCACAGTGGTTTGAATTATAAGAAGTTTGTTAAGTAGTCTTCTGTCCTGGGTATGACATAAAACTACCCAAATACTATTATAAGAGGAGAGGATGTTTATGACTAATGGTAAAGTGCTATTGAAGAAGTTTAAGGCTAAGTTGGAACGTTATGGTATTAGTGAATCTGGTAAGACTATGATGGTTAAGGCTTATGGAAAACACGTATGTAAGTTGGAGGAGAATTGTAGTGAGCCTGACAAAAGTTGTAAAGGTTGTGAGATAGCTTGTCTTGATAGCGTTAAGTAATTTATATGCCCTGCCAATGAGCAGGTAATACTACGGGGCGACTCCTTGCCACGGAGCTCACTTTGGAGGTGATTACAGTGGCTGTAAATAAAATTAAATTTAAAGGTATTAAGAAGTTGAAAGGTGGTTACGGAATTAATTTCAAACCGTTTAAAATTGATAGCTATGTGTATACTGGAGCTAAGGTAACTGGTTCCAGTAAAGACTATGTGAAAATTGAAGTTACTCTTGTAGCTAAGAATAGTAATGGTGATGAACGTCTCAGTACATTTGGTGTCTTAGAAAACAATACAATTAAGACACTGAAGAGAAAGAATACTTTTGGTACTGAACTGTTCTATAAATTGAGTACTATTGTCCAGTTCTCTATCAAAGTTGCTAAGAAGTTTAAGAATAAGGATACTGATGATAGTGATAAGGATGATAGTGAGCCAATAGCTCTTTCTGGTGAAGTAGCGAGTAATGAGGAAGAGTCTGTTGAGGTAGATGATAATACTTGTATGGTATCAGATTGTGATCAAGAAGCATTTCATCCTACACATGATCCAATGTTTTGTGACAAACACGAATCTCTTAATCGTGTAACTAAGTAACTTCTGGACTGATAGAGCCCATCAATTCTGGTGGGCTCTCTTGAGTCTAGGAGGCTCACGTCCAGCGTGACGTAAAACTTATTAATATAAAGGAGGTGTAATATGATAGCTGACAAATTGTCTGAATTAAGTATGTATAGGTTAGATAATCTTGAAAACTTGGTTAGAAACTTGTTGGTTACTGAATATGATAGGAAGGTTTATAAACTTGAGCAAGATGAAGATACTGGGTTACATTATCTTATAGTGTCTGAAAGTGATATGTTTCAAGAGGAAGGATATTACTATCTTGAGTATTTCTTAAGCTTGTTGTTTACAGAGTTACTTAATAGAGAATAACCTTCGGTTGGTGGAACTTAGACAGACGTTAGACGTAACGACAGACGATCACCTTACCGTTACCTTCGGTGGGTGAAATATATAGGAAGGAGAGATAATTGTGTATATGACGACAGACGAATTGGTGGTTAGCTGGTTAGACGACTTGATGGTGGAGTTAGGATGTATGGACGATAAGTTTAACCTTGCTGGTGTTGATGTGCTGTTGGACGATAAGTGCCAGCAGAGTTATATTGATAAAGGAGGTGAAAAGATGACTCTTAAAGCAGACGCTAGTCGTTGGCTTATTAGCTCATCAGAGTTTAATTTGACTAATGTTAGTGTTGGTGGTTACCTTATTACCTCTGGTACACAGTATAAGGAGAAGTGTGAACAGTGTGATACTTATTCTCCGTGCTGTGTAGCTGAGTGTGACTTGTTTAACTGGAAGGAAGACGAGTCGTGTAGGTTCTGTAGGTTAGATGGAGTGTGTTATGGTGTTATGGACCGTAAGTATAATAGGATAGAGTTTGATACAGGTGACGTTGAACAACTAGACAAACCTGTTATAAAACACAAAGGTGAAAGCTATACTCTATCCGATATCACCAAGATGGACGATAGCGTTGATAAGTTTGTAATGTATTTCAAGTATGTCAACGTTGCCTACAGATACTATGAATGTGAGTACTTGTGCTTGAAAACTAAGAAATATGATGATAGGGTGGTAGTATCCTTCCAGGAAAAACTCTATAGTTTCCCCAAGTGGTTTACTAAAGGGGAAATACTAGTAATAGTATACCGAGACGTTGATAGCTATAGAGTGAGTCGTGAGGATCAAGTAGGGTAACCGTAAAATAGGCTGCCTGAGTTTGTGAGCAGCCTATTTTACTATCTTTTTTGTGTAAAACTAATAAAAAATATAAGGAGTGATAATATGTCAAATGAAAAGAATATGTGT
The DNA here is from genome assembly GCA_003554865.1 of Bacteroidota bacterium. Lineage (GTDB taxonomy): Bacteria > Bacteroidota > Bacteroidia > Bacteroidales > PUMT01 > PUMT01. The sequence continues at coordinate 3,595 of PWHJ01000100.1, forward strand.
GATGTGTGTGGAGAAAATAAAGTTAAATCTGTCGTTGCAAGTAGTACTGGACCTGTAAGTTATGGATATTGTGAGGAATGTATTGGTGAATATGAGCCCTATAGTGCATTAGTAGCTATGGGTGTAAAATATGATAATTTAAACCCAACATATAAAGAGTTTGTTAAGAAAAATTTAGAATTCCACGACAAGACGATAGAAGAGTTTGACGAAGATGTTGTGGAAGGGAATAAAGAATATGAAGAATTTATTAGAAATAATGTGTAAATATACACTACTTGTATTAGAAATTTGGAGAAGTTTTGGCAAAGAGTCGTATATATGCTCCCTTTCTACACTACGTGTATTAAAAATGCCTTAAAAGGAGGTGAATTAATATGGAAGTTAAACACATTATAGACACTAAAGATAAGAAAAAATGGCAACAAACGTTGAATCAATGGGAATCTACCGGATATTCTTGCAAAGTTGAACAAGCTGTACCTTTGGATAACGATAAGGTATTTATGGTCGTAAAAAGAGTAAAATAGGTATACCCCTTAAGGTATGGTATATTACCATATATTTACAAGCTTGATATGACAGTAATTTATAAGCTTACCCTACTAGAGGTCTATAGTGGAAAAGGTTAGCAGAAATAGGGGGGTATGCAAATAAAGTTAAATAAAAACTTATAAGGAGGTGTCTTAATGTTTACTAAATACAATACTAAAGATAAAGTAGTAGTCAATAAAGGTAACGTAATGCTAACTGGTAAAATAACTAACAGATATGTGGCTACTAAAGGTAACTACTATCAAGTACAATACGATAAACTTGAAAAGAATGGTAAACCCCTCACTGAAGACGTACAAGAAAAGAATATAAGTAAAGTGTATGAATAGTCGTATTAGTACTACCCGCTAAAAGGCTCAAATACGCCGCTGTGGGCGATAGAAATGGAGTGGCAATGGTATAGGTCGTCTACCGTCCATCCTAGGGCTAAAATCGGGTGATATGGAAACCTGTTTTGTAGAGCCTGACATAACGGGCATCTTCTTCTTGTGATGTTGTGATGAATGTGAGTTGGTATTAGTTTACGTGATGTTTCAATTAAGTAGACGTATAATTTTAGTTATGTTACAATATTAGTAAGGTATTAATTAGGGTAACTAAAATTTGAAGGGTTGATGTATATGAGTGAGTTATTATGTTCACATTGTAGTAACAGTTTATCGGAGTTAAGAGCTGTTACTAGTGGTAGGTTTAGTGGAGCGGATGGTGGTTCATACTATTTTACAAAGGTTAAGTATAATGAATGTGGTTATGAGGATGAGAAAGATAGGAGTTAAGAGGTGTTCGTATAGTGATCCAGCACGACCTAGTGATTTGTAATATAGTAAAGGAGGTGTACTTATGGAGACGCAGGTTGAGATTAGTGGTGTAGTTAGTGATGATTCGTGTGGTTTCAGGTTAGTGTGTACGGAGTGTGGTGAGAGTGAGTTAGTATTAGATGGTGTGATGTTGGAGGATATAGTTATAGGTAGTAGTATAGATTTTAGTGATGATAAGGTTATTAGTTGTAAGAGTTGTAGTAATGTTGTAGAGTTTAGTTAGTATAAGACACGAGATAATAAGGTTTTACAATTACAAACGAAGGGGTTTTAGAAATGGATATATATACCAGTAGAGTTGGTGTTGATGATAAGGATGCTTTAGATATTACTGTAAAGAGTGGTGATAAGGTATTTGCACCGACGTGGGATATGGTTATGGGTTACAAGAACGGTAAGATAGATGAGGATGAGTATAGGGAATCGTATGTTAGTATGATGAGGGATAGTTATATAGAAAACACGTATAGGTGGTTGGAGTTATTGGATAGGAATAGGGTAGTATTGCAGTGTTATTGTAGTATTGGTAGTTTTTGTCATAGGTATATATTAGCTGAGTTATTAGAGGAATGTGGTGGTAACTATATAGGTAAGTTATGAAATACACGAGTTATCTTGGTTATAAATTAACAGAATGATAAGGGTGATAAGTATAATGTGTTATTCAAACTGCTATTTTGAAGACAGGTTAGGTTGGTGTAGAATAACAAATGAAGAAGAAAAGAAGATAGAAAAGAAGCTAGGATTTAGACTACCATGTCCTGAAGCTGGCGAAACCATTGAAGAAAGACAAAAGATAATAGATAAAGTTAACCAAATAAGAATGGTAACAAAATAAAAAGGAGGTATAAATATGAAAATAAGTGAAGGAGATATGGTGTTGTATTGTGATATAGTATGTGAGGTTTTAGAAGTTGACACAATTAGAGACAATGTTAAGTTAAAATGTGAGGATAAGGTAACAGGAGTAAGCAAAGACGACGTGTTTTTAGTATACGATTTAGAAACTTTAGGTGAAATGAAAGCTATAGAGTTAGTGTGGAACTGTTCAAACGGTATAGTTGATGTAAATAGTTTAGAGAAGGCATTAAAGTTAACTAGACTAAAATGGGAGTTATTTAAGAGTATGGATAGTGTTGACGATAGTTATAAAGTAAGCAGAAGTAATTGTGGTTTTTGTGCTTACTATTCAAGTTGTGAAGAATGTAAGTTAAAATATAATTGTGGAGAAGTAACCGATATGCGTATAGATTTATATTATGGTGTAGGTACTTTTAGTAGAGAAGGTGTATTAGAGATATATGATTATGTAGATGAAGTGTTAAAAGATTTTAAGACACGAATGAATAATGGTTAGTTATCATAGAATAGGCAGATCTAATTGGTGAACAACCAGCCATTAAGACCGTTACTACCCACTCCGTTATTTGTGAGAGCGGGTAGTAACTAATTATAAAGTTACACAAAAATAATATTATAATAGAAGATAAAGAAATAAAGGAGGCAAGTTAATATGAGTGAGTATGTAATAGGTGATCATCATTTCGGTCACCATAATATTATTG
>PWHJ01000042.1 GCA_003554865.1 Bacteroidota bacterium
CACAAAGATTATTTGGGATAGTAGTTTTTGGTTGGTTCTCATTTATCTCTTATCATCTTAGTAAATTGATAAATAAAGATATTCATTAGTATTGATTTAAACCTACACCCAATATATAGGACTTCATGCGGCGCGCAGCGTCTGGTATGAAGTTTAGGTTGAACTAAATCCCAAGGGTGAAATCGCTACATCTACCTGAAAACCAAAAAGTGTTCACTTTCAGCGGAATATGCACCAGGCTCAATTAATTGGCACCCAACGACACAAATTGACATAGCAGTTAATTATCTTTGAACGATTCGTATTTACTCATCAAGCTTGGGTAACGAGTGAAAAACGGGTAAAGCGTTGTTCTATAGGGTATTGGAATTTTTGTAACCAAATTAAAACACCATGGAAATAGTTTATATTATATTGGGAATCGTAATTGGTATAGCCGTGGGCTGGTTAATCTCAGCATTAATAATTCGGTCAAAGATGGTTCCAAGAAAAGAATTAGAAATTAAGACAACCTCACTTAATGACACCAATATTGACTTGATTCGCGAGCAAGAAAAAAACAATCAACTTACCCAGGATCTATCCACTGTTCGGAATCAGCTAAGTGAAAAAAATGAGGAAAACACTAAACTTAATACCGCCATTGCATCATACAAGGCCAACCTGGATGCTGCCAACGAGACCATTGACAGAGCCAATAAGGACATTGAAAAACTTAAGACGGAGGTTACAAACAGAACTAACGAATTTCACGAGGTCAATAAACAATTGGCCGAGTTAACGGCCGATAAGAGAGGTCTTGCCGAGAAGCTGGAAACACAAAAGAAAGAGATTGAAGAGATGGCCAAAAAATTTAACACAGAATTTGAAAATATTGCCAATAAAATTCTTGACGATAAGGCTCAGAAGTTTACCAAGCAGAATAAGGATAATTTGGAGACGATCTTGAAACCTTTGGGTGACAATATCGACAATTTTAAAAAGAGGGTTGATGAAGTTTATAACATGGAGTCCAAGGAACGGTTCTCCCTGGGCAAGGAGGTAAGCAAATTAGTTGAACTTAACCATAAAATAAGCGAAGAGGCAAATAACCTGACAAATGCCCTGAAGGGGAGTGCCAAGAAACAAGGAGATTGGGGTCAAGTGATTTTGGAGAACATTTTGGAACAATCAGGCTTAGTTAAAGACCGGGAGTATTTTGTTCAAGCGTATCTTAAAGATGAAGATGGCAATTATCTGAAAAACGAACAAGGCAAAAAAATGCAGCCAGATGTAATTATTGCCTATCCTGACAATAGGAAAGTAATTATTGATTCGAAAGTTTCCTTGACGGCTTACGTCAAATATTGTGAGACTGATGATTCTGATGAGCAGCAAAAGGCCTTAAAAGCACACCTCAAATCAATACAAAATCACATTGACGACCTGAGTGGCAAAACTTACCAGGACTTTGCCCCAAGCCTTGATTTTGTGATGATGTTTGTCCCCAACGAGCCCGCTTACCTGCTGGCCCTCCAGAATAATCCAGGACTTTGGCAATATGCGTACGACAAAAGAATAATCCTGATCAGCCCGACAAATCTCATCGCTGCATTGAAACTGATTGTTGACCTGTGGAAAAGAGAACATCAAAACCAAAACGCACAGGCAATTGCAGAAAGAGGCGCAGCCCTTTATGACAAGTTTGTAGGGCTTGTGGATACTTTGTCAAAACTTGGCGGACACCTCGAAAAATCGCAGGATAGCTACCGAACGGCTTTTGGGCAGCTAAAAGATGGAAGAGGCAACCTCATCGGTCAGGCTGAAAAGCTTCGGAATCTGGGCCTGAAAACCAAGAAAACCCTTCCTTCAAGCCTGATTGCCGAGGCATTGCCGGATGGCGCAGAAAGCAACGAGGAGTGAAAATAATGTGATTTAAGCCTTCACACTATAACAGCTACCATACCTCGCATAATACATAAACATTTTCCTATGCAAAAACTTATCCAGCTCTGCTCTGCCCCATATGATTCATCCACCTGGCACGAGGATTCAAAAACTGCCCTTGAAGAGCTCTTTGGATCACCAGATGGCAGATATGGTAAAAATGCCCGCGATACGGTGAAATTCCGAACGCCAAAGCTCGACGGCGACAAAAATGTGCCTTTCTCTGCCATCATCAACCCCAGTGCACCTGATTCAGGAGGCTATTCCGGGATGAGCTTCGTTATATTCCCAGTTAAAGACGGCCCTCCTATGATCGCTTTAGTGGTGGGCACAATGGGCCTAAGCCCAGATGAGCACATCCTCGGCAAGCCTGGCCATTCTAGAAAGGTGAATGCCATCGCAAAATGGTTAAATCACGAGTTTGGAGGCAAAGAAAACGGCAAACCCATCGCCTGGGCCAAGCAGGAAGCCCTGCGAATCGACAAGGGCGTACCAGAAAATGTCCAGCATAATTTCCCGCATTATCATGCGATTTTTGCTAAGTATGGAAAAGAGATCTATGGTTTTTGCGAGGGTAACCCCCCTATCCTAGAGCAGGCACTCAAAGTGTTCCTTGACTTGCACTTCGAAGAACGCAATTGCCTGCCATTGACCTCCTGGAAAAATGAACACACGGAGCTGAAGTCAAAGTATTTTGACTTCCTTATGCCCAAAACGGATGCGCAAGAGGTTCTCGACCTGTTAAAGGCAAGGCGCTTTGTGATTTTACAAGGGCCTCCTGGCACAGGAAAAACGCGTCTTTCTCAAATTTTGCTGAATGATCATTATCAAGGCAACGGCACCACCATTCAATTTCATCCCAATACAACCTATGAAACATTTATTGGAGGCTTGTTTCCGGAAACATCTGGCAATAAGCAGGTAGGGCTCTCATTTTCACTGAAAAAAGGGAGTTTGCTCGAAGCCGTTGAAGCAGCAAAAGCGAATGAGTCTAAAAACTTCTTATTGGTCATCGATGAGATAAATAGAGCCGATCTTGCAAAAGTCTTGGGTGAGGCCATTTTTTGCCTTGAGCCATATGACGAAAGGGAAGTCTGGCTGAATTACGAATACGAAGGAATCGGACCCAAACTCTCACTACCAAGGAACTTGCACATCTTGGGTACGATGAACACTGCTGACAGAAGCATTGCTATACTCGATGTGGCCATCCGGCGTCGGTTTGCCTTCGTTGAATTGTGGCCAGAAAACGCGGTGGTCGAAAAGTTGGGAACAAAAAGATCGCTTGGTTTGTATCAAAAATTGCTTTCGGTGTTTGTTGAATATGCCAATGAGGAATCCATGGCCCTTGTACCGGGCCATTCCTATTTTCTTGATTATGAAGAGATGAATCAGGTGGCGTATTTGAAAACCAATTTGCTGCCATTGCTTAAGGAATACATGGCCAATGGTTATGTGGCCAGTTTTGCTGATCACATCCATGCCTTCATTCAAGAGATTGAGTCTTTATAGTCATGGCCAAACAGCGCAGAGCATCCAAACGTCAAAAACACCATTCGCCATTTAACACATTGGCCATCGATGCTTCATATACACTAAAGATTCAGGACTCCTGCACTACCACCCTGGATGATTCCTTTCTTATACACGAAAAAAACATTGACCCCAGGGCAAAAAATGCAATAAAGGCCCGTTTGTTTAAACAATTTCACCAGATAAACCAAAACTTGTTTAGGGCGTTCGATTTATCGGTTTTCCAGGTTTTTGATGGCGATAATTTCGAAGTCAGGATTGCATCCAAAAGCAAAATCGGGGCATTGCCTTTGGTTTCGCCGGTAACATACAGAGCTGACTACAGCCTGATTATTTCTCCTCGTTTTGGATGGGACGGGATCGGTCCGATCTTATCGAACACGGGATGGCGCATTATCCCGGAAATATTGTCGCTACCCCAACTTAAGGTCTCAGAAAAAAGCATCCCACCCTGGGTGTTGTCAAGCATAGTGCTTCGTAGGGTCGAAACACTTTTAAAAAAACTGGATAGACGGTTTGAATTTATTGAACAGGACCGGCAGGTGCCCAAAGGCCAAATAAATTGGAATCAATATGCAACCAACAAAATCACGCAAGCCGGTTTCTTGCAGTTCCCCTGCAGATTCCCTGATCTGGAAAGTAACCGCGATTTACGATCCATTATTCATTTTACTCTTGAAAAACAGCTTCAAAGCCTATCAACGCAGCGAGAACACGGCTTTTATGTGATGCAACTTATTGACCTCTGTGAGCAATTGTTACAAAAGGTAAAGCCCAATGCGCCGGTCAAGCCTTCGCAAAAAGCCATCCAAGCCTTTCAACAGAGTTTGTTTGCTGGCGAAGCTTATATACAAGGGCTAGAGGCAATCGATTGGACGGTAAACGAAAAAGGTCTTGCGGGCATAGGAGATCTTAAGGGGATCCCTTGGCAGATGAGTATGGAAACCTTATTTGAAGCTTACGTGGAGGCTGGCTTGTCCAAACTGGTAAAGGAAGTTGGCGGCACCCTGAAGACCGGGCGTAAACGGGAGACCATCACAGCCATTAGTTGGGAGCCCAGCTTTACCGGTTCGCAGCGGTATTTGCTGCCCGATGCCATCATCGAACGCGACGGACAGCACATCATCGTTGACGCCAAGTACAAAGACCACTGGGAAGACCTGAATATTGACAGCTGGCATATGCTTGAGCAGGAAATCCGAGAGCGTCATCGTGCCGACTTGTTCCAGGTCCTTGCCTACGCGTCAATGGCTGATGTCAAGAGGATAAGCTGCTGTCTTGTATACCCCTGCCGCCCTAAAACCTATGAAAGCCTGGCAAAAAGAAATCGCATAGCCCACAAAGCTTCCATTGCGATGAATGATAGACTTATTGATGTGAGGCTGACAGCCTTGCCATTAAATATGACTGTAAGTGACGCTGCCTCATCCTTGCGGCATGTTTTAATCAATTAATTTGTAATTCGTATGGAAGGGTGTGGTTGTTTTGTTGATTTGAACGTTGTGAGGTGTTCTTTTTTACCGGAATATAGATTCAATTGGTAACTGATGCCTTAAAGGAAGGTTAAGAACAAATTGCCAAGGAGAAAAAACTAAATGATTCAACAAGCCCTTTAAAAAACACCGCATACGACACATTTTGGCGGTTAGGCCACGTACTGTTGCTGTGATTTAACGCCCTTGTTGTGAGGGGTATGAAAAAATTGCGGCTTATGAAAAACAGTATTTTACGAAGTGTCGGAAAGGTCTATGAACTATCGGAGAATTCTAAGCTAGAAGGTTCGCTTTTTGAAAACCCCAGTGAGGAACTGGACATCATTGCCAAATATTTTGATGTGTCGCAGATGCAGGCATGTCTTGTTTCGGTAATCATGGTGACGAATTATGAGCGATGTTCGGCGGATATATCTGACCTGGCCCATCATTTTGATTGTAACCCGGTAAGGGTGTTGGAATACTACAAAGACCTCGAGGAACTAGAGGAAAGGGGAATATTGCGCAGGACCAGATCCCGGGGGCGGCGACGTGTGACGGGTGGGGATATTTCCTTTTTGGTTCATGAGAAAATACTGCAGGCTGTCATTTTTGGAGAACCCTTCACTGGCACTCAACCTGAGGCCTTTAAAGATGAGATCTCAGTTTTGGATGCGGTATTTACACTGGGCGAGCAAAAATCTGAAGGTGAGATCTCCTCACGAGAACTGTTCAACCTGGTTCGTGAAGTGATCAAATCAAACCTCCATTTTCCGCTGATTAAGAGAATTGATCAGTTACATCTTGCGGATAAGGACCAATTCCTTTACCTGTTGTTGATATGGGAAAACCTGACGGGGAACAACAGCCTTGATATTAGCCAGGTATTGCGTGTCATTGTGGGCCGGTCTGTTGACAAGGTCAGGTATATGCAGGAGTTCATGCGGGGAGAGGTCCAATTGACCCAAAAAGACTTGTGTGAGCTGGTGAATTCAGATTTTGTGAATGATGCAGAAGTCAGGCTTACCAAAACTTCGGTAAGCATGCTCCAGGAATGTGGCCTAAAACTGCCCGGCAAATCCAATAAGAGCAATGACCTGTTAGCTCCCGAACGGGTTAACCCCTGTGAGCTCATATATGACGAGGAAGAAATGAAGCAACTCCGCCTTTTAGAGGAAATGCTGGGCGAAACGCACCTGGCGAAAATCCAAAAGCGATTGGCCGGTAAAAACCTCCCGAAGGGGGTTACCGCCCTGTTTCATGGTGCACCAGGTACGGGAAAAACAGAGTCGGTGATGCAACTTGCCCGTACAACCGGGCGGGCAATCATGAAGGTGGATATCAGTCAATCCAAATCGATGTGGTTTGGGGAGAGTGAGAAGATCATCAAAAGGATCTTTACAGATTATGCCGACCTTGCTGAAAGTTGTGAACGCCTCCCGGTGTTGTTGTTCAATGAGGCAGATGCCATTTTTTCAAGGAGGCGCTCGATGCGGGCCTCCAACGTGGCACAAACAGAAAATGCCATCCAAAATATCATCCTGGAAGAACTGGAAAAGTTTAATGGCATTCTTATCGCCACCACCAACTTAACCG
>PWHJ01000139.1 GCA_003554865.1 Bacteroidota bacterium
AAATCCTGGTCAATATGGTAGGTCGGCAGAAAATATTCAGCCTGCGGGTTCATGATTACAAAAAGGCAGCCCGTTTTAATTGCGCTATTGGAGATTTCCTGTAGCTTGTGAAGATGATTCGTGCCTCGCTTGGTTGTTGCGTCTGGAAACATGGCTACCCGGCCCTCAAAAAGTGTGCAGGTTTTGATTTCCAGATAATAGCTGTTCCCTGTTTGCCTGTGCTGCAGAAGAAAATCAAAACGGTGCTTGCCGCAGGCAGGTTCTTCTTTTATAACCCGGTAGTTTTCAAAGGAGGGGAGCCGGCCTTTGTCAAGCAGGTGGCGGACAATCTTGTTAGTCAGGTGCGTGTGCAGCAAAATATCCCGGCCTTCTTTCCGGCATGCCAACACGGTGTAAGGCAGTTTGCCCTTAGAGAGCGAGGGACTGAGTATAAGCTCGGTTCCGGGCACAAGCAGCTCCCACAAGCGGCCGGGGTTGGCCAAGTAAGCGCTTTCTTTGCGGCCGTCAATATCTGCTTCGACAACAAAGCGGTTCAGCCGCCTGATCAGGCGCCCATTGATTTTGGGAAAAGTAAAGGGATAAGTAAGCATAAATTAAGTATCCCTTTCATCTTACGTCCCGTCAAGTGTTTTTTTGCGGCAGACTGTCTTTAAGCGGTCCGCAGGAGGAAAAACTGCTAAAGTTTTACAGTGCAGGACCAAAGTCCTACAAAAAATAGGCCTTAAGTACAATATTTTATCTTCTTTTTTCCTGCTAAACTGTATTTGACGTGTATTGTGACCTCCTAATTTTTTGATCGAAACTCTATAATCCAACCGACAGCAGCAGCTTGTCGGTCTGTTTTTATACACCCAAAGATTATTGCTGACATGATATTGGGAGATACGGTCCTGCTTATTTCGGAGTGATATGCTCCACGAAATCGCAACCCTGATACCCGATGAACTTTTTGAAAAGGCATGTTGCCGTATATGCAAGCCCAAGCGATAGTCGGAAAGGTAGAAAGCAGAAATGGACATTGAAAAACATCTCATTCTTATAAAAGGCAAGGATAAGACCAGGGAAATTGGTAGTTGTAAGTACGAAAATGGTAAATGGCAAGTTACGTTTTCAAACAACAAGGCATACTCCTACAATTACCATAATGTTCACTGGCTCAAAAAACCGACTCAGCTAGACTCGAAAACAACAGTTGTGTATTTAAACAACCAGCCTTTGTCCGGCATAGAAAAAATATTGGATTTTGGAGAATACATAAAGTTGTGTTATGCATCAGGATATCAGAAAGCTCATCACCGTAGTGAAGTAACGGTTGAAAAAAATTACCTGCAAACTAAAGCTGCCCACAGCAGTTTTGAATATTTAAAGAAACTGGCTGAAACCGTCAGTGTAGCCATTGAAGATGATAAGAGCTTTTTAAAGAAACAGTACGATAGGATAACCCACGTAAGCCCGGCTAGCGTTTTGGCGAAATATTTAAATAGAACTCAACTGGCTAATTCCAAACATGGGAGGCAGATGCCTATATTTCCGTTTGGATTTAATATTAGCCAGAAATCTGCCACTGAAAAAGCTCTGTCTGAACAAATCAGTGTAATTGATGGACCTCCAGGAACGGGAAAAACGCAAACCATATTAAATGTAATCGCTAATGCAATAATAAACAAAGAGACAGTCGCTGTGGTATCCAACAATAATGCGGCCACAGCAAATGTTTTAGAAAAGCTAAACAAAAATAAAGTGGGTTTTATAGCAGCGTTCTTGGGAAATAATGATAACAAAGATAAATTCTTTGCCAACCAACCACCCTACCCAGATATGAGTAATTGGTTTATTGATGCTACACGTTATTACCGTATTAAAAAAACACTTGATGCAAGAGGCAGAGAATTAAATGAAATGCTCGAAATAAAAAACAAGGCTGCAGCTTTAAGGCAACAGTTGTCAGCATTATCAGTTGAAAAAAAATACTTTGATACATACTACAATGAAACAGGCGCAGAAATTGCACAATACCGCTCCTTCTATCATCACAGTTCAGATACCGTTTTGGCATTGTGGCTGGACTACAAACAAATAGCTGAAAAAAATGCCACTGCAACTGCAACCCTGAAACAAAAACTGATACTTCTTATGCGCTATGGCATTTTCAGTTTTTCTTTTTTTGATAACTCCAACGAAAAAGTGATTGACTATTTTCAAAAGCTTTTTTATGAACGCAAATCACAGGAGTTAAACAAGCAAATTAATGCACTAACAAAGAGGCTGGAAAGATATCATTTTGACGATGTAATAAAAGAATACAGTGAAATTTCTATGCAGCTGTTCAAGGCAAATCTTGCTGAAAGGTTCCCAAGACATAGCCGGCGGAGGCATTTTACCAGGGAGGCATTATGGAAAGATTATGAGTCATTTATTGATGAATACCCGGTTATTTTAAGCACTACCCATTCTTTGAGAAATTGCGCCAGAGCCAATTACCTGTTCGACTATGTAATCATAGATGAAGCCTCCCAGGTTGATATTGTTACGGGCGCCCTGGCATTATCATGCGCAAGAAGTGCTGTCATTGTCGGCGATTTGAAACAATTACCCAATGTTGTCACAGGCCAGGTGGCAGAACAGGCCCATCAAATATTCAATGAGTTCAAGTTAAGTGAAGCATACCGTTATACAGACAACAGCATACTTTCTTCAATTACGAAACTGTACAAAAATGCTCCCAGAACCTTGTTAAGAGAACATTACCGCTGTCATCCCAAAATTATCGGTTTTTGTAATCAAAAATTCTATAATAATGAACTCATCGTACTCACTGAGGACAATGGGCGTGAAAATCCATTGGTTGCTTATAAAACGGCCATGGGGAACCATGCAAGGGGCACCTACAATCAGCGGCAAATCGATGTAATATTGGAGGAAGTGCTCCCGAAACAGATTTTTGATGATATGAAGCAATCAATTGGCATTATATCGCCTTACCGTTTGCAAACGGAAAAGCTAAAAACGGAACTCAAGGACAGGAATATCGAAATAGACACTGTGCACAAGTACCAGGGTCGGGAAAAGGATGTTATTATTCTCACCACAGTTGTAAATGAAGTGAATGAATTTGTAGACAATCCCAACTTGCTAAATGTAGCCATTTCCCGAGCGGTGGACAAACTCATCTTGGTAGTGTCAGATAACGAAAACAATGATAACACCAATGTTGGCGATCTGCTGAGGTACATCGATTATAACAATTTTCAAATCGTCAAGAGCAACATATACTCCGTATTTGACCTGCTTTACCACTGCTATTCTGAGCGGTTGTTGGAAATTATGAAAAATAAAAAACGTGTATCAGACTATCAATCGGAAAACTTGATGAATGTTGTGATTGAAAAGGTGTTATATCTGCCGGAATTTAATAACCTGGACAGGGTTATGCACCTGCCCTTGAAAATGCTCATCCGTAATCCAGAAAAATTAAACAAGGATGAGTACCGGTTTGCCATGAATGTTTTGACACACGCTGACTTTGTCATCTTTAACAAGCTGGACAAAATGCCAGTGCTTGTAGTGGAGGTAGACGGGTATGCTTTCCATGCCAATAACCCAAAACAACTTGAGCGGGATAAAATGAAGGATGCCATTTTGTATAAGTACAATATTCCTATTTTAAGAATTAGGACAAATGAAAGTGGAGAAGAAACGAAATTGCGTAACAAGCTTAACGAGATTCTTCTTTAGGATGTTTTATGTCCTTTATAAACGCTAATATATTTTTAGAATCCAAGGAGGCTTTTTTATGTCGAAAAGAGGTATGCCAACTGGTCTTTACAATTTAATTGCTGATTATGGATTTGTTGCCGCTATAGTTTTGGCTGTATGGGTCTGGATTAAAACTCATAGTATTTATTTGGGGTTAGGCGTTTTTGTTTTTGTGTTTCTGCTATTATCTGTAGGTCTTCCTGTATTAGATCAACGGTTGAAAAATGGTTCGAGCAGATATGGCAAGCGGACTGGATCTGGCAGTCTGGTGTCCAGCCTTGCCAATACTGCTTTAGCGCTTGGAATCATATTAATCTTTGTCATATGGGGAATTACCGGCAATTTCATGTACGGCGCAGCCGCATCTGTAATAGTGATTGTTTTGGTAATGGCAGGTGTTTTGCTTTACAGGCAGCGTGAAAAGAAAAAACTGCTGAATAGCGCTGAGTTTGATACAGATAAAATCTGTGCCAGGTGTGGGTATAGCATGTTAGTTAGAGAAGGTAGCCGGGGGAAATTCTGGGGTTGTTCTACTTTTCCAAATTGCCGTTATACTGAATCCCTTTAGTTTAAGCATCTACGACAGAACCTTTAAAAACAAGATCAGCGAGCTCCATACAACTTTGCCTTGCCTGCTATATATAACCTGACCTATATCAATATGCATAACTAGGCTAGATATTTGCTTATAGGCCCTGCTCAGCCTTTCTCCTTAAACATAACTATGGTGTCAAGGGGAAGAGATTGTTGACACGTTTTGTTTAGGCTTGGGCTGATAGGGCCTTAGTTCGTGTTGAACAAACTTGGCAATACTTTTTCGAGAGATTTCCTAAACACCGATGTTATCGATGTTTAGGAAGGGTCTTTTTAAAAATCATGTTTTATGAAACTACTTTTCCAGGCTGAGGCAAGGGTAAACACCAAAAGGCGGTGGTTTTACCGAAACGCAACCTTCTTTCGGGAACCACCGCTTTTTTCCATGCTCCTGAAGCCATTTTACCTGTCTATTTTACTTTTCCTCCTATTTCCATTTTTTTCTGTGCTTGTGACAGCAGGTTGAACAGGTCACTGTCATAGCTTTCCACCCTGCCATGGTCGCAGCACTCCGCCAGGTCTTTGTCCAGGGGAAGTGACACCAGAAAAGGCACATCGGTCATTCGGGCCACTTCTTCGCCCTGGCTCCGGCCGAACACTTCGATTTTTTCCCCGCAGTGAGGGCAGACTAGATAGCTCATGTTTTCCACCAGCCCCAGGATGGGTATGCTCATGGAACCGGCCATTTTCAGTGCTTTCTTCACCACCATCACAGCAAGGTCCTGGGGCGAACTGACCACAACCAGTCCGTCCAGGGGGATGGTCTGCATAACAGTAAGGGGAGCGTCTGCTGTGCCGGGCGGAAGGTCGATAAAGAGGTAATCCAGTTCGCCCCAGTCCACGTCTTCCCAGAATTGGCTGACAGCCCTGCCGATCAGTGGCCCCCGCCAAATCACAGCATCGTCTTCATGGGGAAGCAGCAGGTTTAAAGACATAAGCTTCACCCCCAGGGGGCTTTCCGCCGGTGTAAGTTTTTTCCCCTGGGGAGAAGCTTTCAGGCCAAACATCCTGGGAATACTGGGCCCTGTTATATCGGCATCCAGGACACCTGCCCGGTAGCCTTCCTTTTGTGCGCCTGATGCCAGAAGAGCCGTTACAGAAGACTTGCCCACGCCTCCTTTTCCGCTCATGACAGCGATGGCGTGTTTAATTTCGGGACGGGGCGTTTTTTTGATTCCTTTTTTTTCATGAGATTTTACATCTGCTTCTGAGCTCATAATCACTGGTTCCCCTTTCTTTAATTCAATATTTTGCTACCATCTTGTACTGATCTCTGTTTCGTAATGTTCTGGCGCTGCTGCCATATCCACTTTAAGCTTCCAGGCTCTCTCTACCGGCGGCGTACGTCTGCTGCGCAGCCTGTGGCTAGCAGAAAGACATTGTTTTTGGCCAGTTTATGGCTATTACTGAACCTTCTGTAGCTTCCATGGCCAATGGATTATTTGTTTCCCGTACCGGTTCCGGCAAAATACTACTTTACCAAACCTTACGGCCCCGCTTGTTCCAACCACCCCAGCCTCTTCTCATGCCCAGGCCAAAGCGCGGCCGGCAGAAAAACCTGTTTTCAGGTTGTCTGAACGGCACACTTTGCACCTCAGAGGCACAGTAACCGTGTCCTCTTCCTGTCATGGCCCCTCTTCCAAAGGGTCCTGTTCCATCAAAGCCAGGCATTCTTGCCACCTCCTTTCTCCAGTATGTTTGAATCATTTTATGCAAAAATTCACTCAACTAAGCTAGAAGTATAGAGCTCCTGGAGCCCCAACACGTTCCGGCAAAACCAAAGAAATGGACTTATGTCCAATACGTCCAATTTGATGGTAATTCAAATAATGAGCATATGTCAAGTACCGTTCATCCCTGTTTTCACTTGAAAATTGGGGCTGGTAGAGAGAAAAACAGCATTTTGCCCAGAATGATGATAATGAGAATCTTTTTCTTAGATTTGCGGCCAAGTTTCCTTAAAACATTAACCTTGAACAGAAACCAGGCAGGTTTTCCCAAAACTTTGACGAATTAAAGCAGATAATAAAAATTTGTCTGCAAAAAATGAACCTTTCGGTAAATAGTTTTATTGCCCTTATTTAGTGCTTATCAAAA
>PWHJ01000111.1 GCA_003554865.1 Bacteroidota bacterium
CCTCGGCAACCTCAAGCTGGTCTGATACCTTGAGTGTAACCATAGAAGAGCCGGATCCTGACTGCAGCGTGTCTGCACCTGATGTCCCCTCTGGTGTGGAAAGCGGCGATCCAAATGAAAACTACACCTATTCCACCGGTGGTGCGGAGTGTGAAACGGGGCATGCGGTGGAGTACCGCTTTGACTGGGGTGAGGGAAGCTATTCTGACTGGAGCACAGCGACTGAAGCAAGTAACAGCTGGCCCTCAGAAGGCACCTACCAGGTGCGTGCCCAGGCCCGCTGCGCTGAGGACACCTCGGCAACCTCAAGCTGGTCTGATACCTTGAGTGTAACCATAGAAGAGCCGGATCCTGACTGCAGCGTGTCTGCACCTGATGTCCCCTCCGGTATGGAAAGCGGCGATCCAAATGAAAACTACACCTATTCCACCGGTGGTGCGGAGTGTGAAACGGGGCATGCGGTGGAGTACCGCTTTGACTGGGGTGAGGGAAGCTATTCCGACTGGAGCACAGCGACTGAAGCAAGTAACAGCTGGCCCTCGGGAGGCACCTACCAGGTGCGTGCCCAGGCCCGCTGCGCTGAGGATACCTCGGCAACCTCAAGCTGGTCTGATACCTTGAGTGTAACCATAGAAGAGCCGGATCCTGACTGCAGTGTCTCTGCACCCGACGTCCCCTCCGGTGTGGAAAGCGGCGATCCAAATGAAAGCTACACCTATTCAACCGGTGGTGCGGAGTGTGAATCCGGGCATGCGTTGGAATACCGCTTTGCCTGGGGCGACGGGAGCTATTCCGACTGGAGCACGGCTGCTGAAGCAAGTAACAGCTGGTCCTCGGGAGGCACCTACCAGGTGCGTGCCCAGGCCCGCTGCGCTGAAAATACCGCGGTAATCTCAAGCTGGTCTGATACCTTGAGCGTAACCATAGATGAACCTGGTGAGGCCGACCTGGTTGCCGAGGAACTGACCGTAAACCCGGGCACCTCAGAAGAGGGTGATGAAATTACTGCAACGGTGGTAATCAAAAACCGGGGCGGAGCCGATGTAACAAATAGCTTCAGGGTTGATTTTTACGAAGATGAAGCTGCAGCGCCTGTCACAGGCCAGGCAGGCGATCACTATGAGGAGATTGATTTCTTACCGGCCGGGGCGACAGAAGAAGCTACCTTTTCCTTCACCCCTGATGAAGCGGGAACCTATCGAGCCTGGGCCCAGGTGGATGTTTTTGAAGTTATCGGTGACAGCGATGTAGAAGGGCCGGAGGAATACGTGGTCGAAGAAGAGTTTGACTGCAGCGTGTCTGTCCCCGACACACCCTCCGGATATGGCAGCGGCAATCCTGATATTGCTTACACCTACACTACCGGTGGAGCGCAATGTGAGGCAGGACATGAGGTGGAATATCGTTTTTACTGGGGCGACGGGACTTATTCTTCCTGGAGCACCGATGCCGAAGCGACTTATAGCTGGGACTCAGAAGGCACCTACCAGGTCCGTGCCCAGGCCCGCTGTGCTGAGGACACCTCGGTGACCTCAAGCTGGTCTGATACTTTGAGTGTGGTCATCATTGAGGAGGATGCTGAAGAAACTCCTGTGCTTAGTGCTGGTGGCGATCATTCCCTGGGCTTGAAGCGTGACGGCAGCGTCTGGGCCTGGGGCAGAGGCACTTCAGGTCAATTAGGTGACGGAAAAGATGAAAGCAGTAGTAATCCTGTTCAGGTGATGGATCCCGAGTATGAAAATCTTCCCTTATCCAACATGACTGCAATCAGCGCCGGCAGCACCCATTCATTATCATTAAAAGCTGATGGCACGGTTTGGGCCTGGGGCAGAGGCAGTTCCGGCCGTTTGGGCGATGGTAGTTCAATCAGCAGGGATCTCCCGGTGCAAGTAACCGGTCCTGAAGGAGAAGGATATCTAACCGGCGTAGAGGCGATCAGTGCCGGTGGGGCCCATTCGCTGGCCTTAAGACATGATGGCACGGTTTGGGCCTGGGGTAGAGGTTCTTTTGGCCGTCTCGGCAATGACGATACCGATAACCAGAGTTCCCCGGTTCAAGTAAAGGTCTCAGGCGTTGAGGATTACTTAACCGGGGTAAAGGCGATCAGTGCCGGTGGAGACCATTCGCTGGCTTTGAAACATGATGGCACGGTTTGGGCCTGGGGAGCTAACGACTCCGGCAAGCTCGGCGATGGCAGCACGGAGAACCAGCAAACTCCGGTCCAGGTAAGAGGCTCCGGCGATTTAGGTTACTTATCAAACATTGTTGCCATCAGCGCCGGGCACAATCACTCCCTTGCCCTGGATGAAGATGGTAGCCTCTGGGCCTGGGGAGGTAACGATTCCGGTAAGCTCGGCGACGGCAGCACTGAGGATCAATTAACCCCGGTAAAAGTTAAAGGAGCCGGTGGTTCCGGCAATTTATCCGATATAGAAGCGATCAGCGCTGGAGACACTCATTCTGTAGCCCTAAAACATGACGGCAGTATTTGGGCCTGGGGAGACGGTAGTTACGGTGGCCTCGGCTACGGCGGTCGTATTGACCAGGAAACCCCGGTGCAGGTCCAGGGCCCCGGGGATAAAGAATACTTTAGCGATACAGCCTCCATCAGTGCAGGCCAAACCTATACAATGGCTTTAAAAAATAATGGCAACGTCTGGGGCTGGGGTAATAATGAATACGGTCAAGTTGGCGACGGTTCCACTACGAACACCAACGATCCGGTGAAAGGTAATATAAACTTGGGAGAGGTTGTTCCACCGCCGCACCTTAGCCTTTTATACTGGCAGCACAGTAACGACGCTATTAAAGCATGGATCCTGGAAGAAAACAAAAAAGATGGAAAAGAAATAATAGAAGATGATGTTGCCCCGGATTGGCGGGTTCAAACGGCTTATGATATGAATAACAGCGGCTATTCAGACCTGGTATTTCAGCACAAACATAGCGGTGACCTGGTAGTCTGGCACATGAACGATCTGGAGAGGGAGTATGATTCTGATATCTTGAACCCGGCTACCGGGGATAATTCGATCAACCCCGACTGGGAAATAAAGGCAGTATATGATTTTAACAATGATGGAAACCCCGATATAATCTGGCAGGCCATTGACGGTGAGCATCAAGGTGAGCTGGCAATCTGGTTTAGCCTTGAAGCGGGAGAGGATGGCGATTACGAAGCCTCAGAAACCGGGCGCTTAACCCACGGGGATGGCAAAGCCACAGTGGATGCCAACTGGCACTTAAAAGCTGTTTACGACCTGTTAGACGACGGGAATCCCGAAGTGCTCTGGCAGGCGGTTGATGGCGAACACGAAGGCCAGCTTGCCTACTGGGTAATTGATGGTTTTTCTAGAGCAGGCGGTGGCCGGATTACCCATGTTGGCGACAGCGCCTACATCGATCCCTCCTGGGAGATGAAGACAGTCTATGATCTTTTAGGCAATGAGAACCCTGAAATCATCTGGCAACATGAAGATGGCCGCATTTCTTACTGGGAGATGAATGAGAGCCAGCGGAAAGGCGGAGGACCGCTTACTCCGGCAAGTATTGATGATAACAGCTGGGATCTGGTCGGAAGCCATGAGGGTTATTGAAAAAAAGCCGGCTCTAGTGAGGGTGCTCTGTTTCATTTTGAGCCGCTTGCTTTAAAATTTTAAGGGTAAGGTTAAAATAGAGCCAGTTAGCGGCCCCGGGTGAGGTTAAGCACTTCAGCCAGGGCCGCTTTTTGTTTTAACGGTAGAATGAATAACCGAAGCTTATGTTTTGGAAACGTTCAACGGATCATAGGAAACTGTACCTCCGGGTCACTTTTCTAAAAAGCTTACCTGGAATAGCTCTACGGGGTTGACCAGGTAAAAGCTATCCCCGGGCTCTAAGTACTTTGGCACTCCTGCAGGCAACCGTTGATTTGAGGACAAAAAGGTTCCATTAGAAGAATAATCTTCAATCACAAACTTGCTTTCTCGTTCGTCGAAGTAGACACTGCAGTGTTTTCTGCTAATTTCTTCCCGTTTAGATGGATAAATTAACTGGGCTACATTGGCGTCACGGCCGATAACCAGCGCATTGGCGCTGAGTTCCACCATCCTGCCGGAATAATGGCCTTTAAGCCCTTTTAACACCGGAATTGCCTGCTTCATAGAGGTAACCGGTTCTGCTGGTGCCGGTGGTGGCTCTTTATATTCGGTGATCACCGGCGAGGCTTGCCTTTCTTCTTTTTTCACAACCGTTGACTGAGTAGCCAGGGAATTTACCCCGTCACAGGCCGCTGAAACTACCATTAATACCAGCACAAAGTTAACAATGCCCAAAAACAGGGCAAGTTCGAACATGATCAACTGTCCGATGAATGTAAGCAGGGTCATGATTGGCACGGCAAGAAACAGGTTTTCAGGCAGGAAGTTTATATTTAGTTTGCGCCTGCTGATCAGGTGGTTGAAATCCCGGGCAAACCCCCAGATTGCCGGGAAGATCCAGTAGAAACTATAGATGGGGATAAATAAAAACCCTACCGCTTTCCCGGGAGTGGTGCGGGCATGTCCATCCTGGATGGCCGCCCAGATCTTATAGATGAAAACCAGTAATACTATCCCTCCGAAAAGCAAAGGAATTACCGAAATCGTTTGCAGGGTCCCGGCAGTTTCTAAGAAGCCATATACTTGGCTGCTGGTTACTCCCCCTAAAGCCATGTAGTAATATATTAGGACTATAAAATCAAGCAAGTAACTAATGCCGAGACCGATGCCAATAGAGCCCAGGAAAAATCCTTTGGATAGAGCTAAATCACGGCCTTTCAGTGGCTCTGCTCCCCCGGGAAGCTTATAATTGCAACTATTGCAATTAAGCAATCCCTCGGGGTTGTTTCCCCCGCAGTTTGGGCAATACATAAGCTTACACTCCCTTCTTAAACTTATCTTGCGCGTGAGTTATTTTAAAAAACCGTTTTTCCAAGAAGTATAGATCATTTGGAAGCTAATGACCGCTTTTGACCTGCTGGTGAAATAATTATTGCATGTTAGTTTATAGATAATATCTAAGTTCGCCGGTTAAGTTGTTATTCCTGCTATTATTAAGAATTTTTCTACTATACAAAATCGAAGGATTCTAATAAATTATTAAGAGGATTTTAAGGGTGAATGGCGAAAGTTAAGATTTTAGTAAGCTTTATCCCTGGCTCAGGTTTCGCATATTTTTTAATTGATATCTAAAGAAGGAGGAGAATTAAGGTGTTTAATATTTTTGCCGCCTGGCCGTTTTTAGTTTTTTTAGCGTTTCCTTTATTTCTTTTTACCCTGGCAATATATTTTATCCCCACGATAATTGCGATTAAAGAAGATCACCCCCAAAAGGCTGCGATTATTGTCTTAAATATTCTTGGTGGATGGACCTTCATCATCTGGCTGATTGCCCTGATCTGGGCACTTATAAAACCAGCCCCCGCCAGGGAGCAAAGCAGTCCCACCAATGTAATGGTGGTGCAAAATTCCCATGCCCATGCTGCCGGGAATTCGGTAACCAGTGCAATCCAGCGAAACATCTTTAATTACAGCACCCCAAAACTGATCGGGGTTAGCGGCAGATATGCCGGGCAGGTAGTTGATCTCAGCCGTGGACAGGTAGCTATTGGCAGAGACCCCAATGTGGCCCATTTAACTTATCCAAATACAAATGATTATATAAGCCGTAAACATTGTGTGATTCACTTTGATGAAAACAGGCAAAAATTTATTCTCCAGGATACTTCCACCAACGGAACTTACCTTTATCCAGGGGAACGCTTAGCATACGGTCTGCCTGTGCAAATCGAATCGGGCACCCGCTTTTTTATCGGTGAGCCCAGGGAGCAGTACGAACTGGTGCTGGGCTAGTTAACCTTAATCAAATATGAGCGCTGGGTTTTTCCCTGCTCAACGAAAATGGTTTTTACATGCTATCTTTTAAAGATGTTGGGTATAACCCCCTTGAGATTTAAGCTCCTGAGAATACCCCCAACTTTTACTAAAACGGGCAAGTCTATTTTTCTTTTTATAGCATTTATTATAAAAAATGATCGTAAAGCAGAGCTGTTACAATACATGCTGTTAATTTAAAGGAAGGGAGTAATAAATTGGTATATTGGTATAGAAAAACTTTGCTCAGAAGCTTATTATTTTTAATTGTAGTTTTCCCGCTACTACTTTTGGCAACCGATCATAACGAGTCTTTTAGATTTAAAGAAACCTTAGGCTATGAGTATGATCAGGCGATGATTTTTTCAAGTTCTTTATGGAGCAGAAAAATAAATCTCGCAGAGGAAAGCGCTGAAAATAACCCTGGTGAGGTTGAAGATATTATTATAAGGCTTGAAGAACAGCCTGATACTGAAACAACAGCTTTAACAGCCCAGGAGGAATATGCTGATTTAATCGATCCACAAGAGGTTAAAATAGCGGTGCGC
>PWHJ01000008.1 GCA_003554865.1 Bacteroidota bacterium
AACTTCCGGTGAGAGGAGCAGTGCTGATTGTTAGCCATTTACGTCCATTATCCTACCGGTGAGAGTAAGAGTGAAATCCAGACGTTTGCGTGTCAACTTCCGGTGGGATTTGATTTTTTAAATTTGAAAAATTTAAATATTACAGCTTATCCGGAGCGTCCGGCCCTGCTTTTGGTGAGAATAAGCCACAGTCCCGCCCCGGCAAGCAAAAGGATTACACCGAAAAAGACCATAAAGCGGATCCCTGCCGACCATTCGTTCTCGCCCATAAGAGTGAACCCTCCCCCCAGTGTGATACCCAGAATGGTGAACCATAAAACAAGGAGAGCCCATTTCCACCAGTTCATCGATATACCCAGATCCTGAAGCCAGTATCTCACACCTGCAAAGAACAATACGATCAGCGCCCCCATTACCATCCAAAATACCGGTTGCAACATTGTAGAATAAGGAAACATAGTAATTTTATTTTATTGTTAAAAGTCGAACCACTCTTCAGTTATCAGCCAGTCCGGAGGGTTCCCGTATGTTTTATTCTCCCCCTCGGGAGGCGGCAGGTATTGATCCCCTCCAGGGTAGTTAAAGAAATTTTTCTGCATTGCAAGCATTGCCGAAGAAGTAATACCGGTGGGATCGCGGGGATCCGCTTCACGGGCAACTGTGTGGATCCAGTTATTTTTTCTCGAGTAAGGACAAACGGCCAGGCAAATACGGCACCCGCTTGGCCGTCTGGTTGCAACAGAATTCCAAACAGTATAACATTTATCCTGATCTATGCTCCAGCGCTTGAAACCTCTGATTTCTTTGCCGGGAGAATCCTCAAAGCTGATTGCTTTGCCGGGGCATTCCTCGGCGCAAATTTTGCATTTGTTGCAGAAACGCAATATACCCAAATCAACTGGCTTGTCCGGCTCCAGCGGCATATTTGTGGTGACAGCCGCAAGACGGGTATTGGCTCCAAGTTCAGGTGTTATCAGTATCCCGTTGCGGCCCTGCTCGCCCAGTCCGGCATCTATACCCAAAGGAGGCAGCACAAGGTCGTAGCTTGTCGGCGGTACATGTGACCGGGCCGGATATCCGATCTCTTTGATAAATGTTTCCACCTTCGATGATATAAAGCGAAGCATGGTATAGGCATCATAAGAAGTCCCGTAAGTCGGGTTGGCATAGAATGACTCCCACTCGTGGGGCACGGCAAACACAACGGCATACTTCCAGTGGTCGGGCACCTTAAAGTCGCCTCTGCCGGCTCCCCTGAGAGACCCCTGATAAACCCACTCCTCCTTGATTGCTGTAATACCTGCAAGAGTCGCACCAAAGGAGTGCGTTATTTTTTTGATCAGTCCGGAACCATGCTTTGGCGATTTAAGCTTTAGCCTGGAGGAGTTAACTCCTTCGAAGTCCGATATTTCCGGACTCTCCCTGGGCTCCTGCGGGAAAGAGCCGGACCCGCTAAGCACACTTGCATGTGCAGTTGACCATGCTTCGGCCAGCATATATTTATCTTTATATTTTTCCCAGTTAGCCCTTTGCTCCTCAGCCTTGTCCATTGCCCTGAAAAACTCCTCAAAGGCAGAAGGATTCTTTTCGTAGTAGTTTTTCAATGGTTCAGGAAGGGCCTCTGTTCCCTCATTTCTGACTTTCTGAAAATCACCGCCGGCACCTGAAAAGATATAACGGCGCAGTTCGGAGTTGCGTCTGAAGAGGTGATCCAGGTATTGTATCCTGGATGGCTTGCCGACAACACGGTAAGTTGGTTTTTCAACCAGAAACGGCTTGCGGTTGAAAAACTGATCCTTACCATAAGGAGCCCGTCCGAAGCCGGTATGGCTGTCTTTGTTTTTTCCGGCCATAAAACCCGCAGTTGAAGCTCCGGCCAGAGTTAATGCCCCGCCTGCCAGTCCGGAATATTTCAAAAAATTTCTTCGGTCCATAATATCAATTTTTCTATTTTTACAAATATATTAGTTTTAAATGAAACTAATTTTCCTTTTTTATAGTTTTTTATTACCTGATTATTCATAAAAAAAATGAGCTCAAAAATTTATATTT
The DNA here is from genome assembly GCA_003554865.1 of Bacteroidota bacterium. Classification (GTDB taxonomy): domain Bacteria; phylum Bacteroidota; class Bacteroidia; order Bacteroidales; family PUMT01; genus PUMT01. Next base: position 2,053 of record PWHJ01000008.1, read on the forward strand.
GGATTTTTTAGAATAAATTTTCAGGGTTGCACTCCGGAATACGCAATTATTAACCACTGTTAAAAGCGTTGTGTGAAAAAGGAATGAATTAATATCGCACCTTTATGGAAAGAAAATATCAGTTTAACAGATCCCTTGGTATGTTGTCAAGGCAAATATCCAAAGGACTGGGGATACAAATGCAAAAATGCCTTCATGAAAAAGGGTTTAAAATGACACCCCTTGAATGGAGTATTATATCCTTTTTAAAAAATAATCCCGGCAGCACCCAGCAGGATATAGTCAATTTTTTATGGATAAATAAAACCAAAGTCAACAGGATACTTTACAAGCTCCAGTCGGATGGGATTTTGGAGCGTGAGACCCATGGGGGCGACAAAAGGTACAATGTGGTTAACCTTACCGGCAAAGGTTCTGAGTTGTATAAAAACACCCTTGGCTGTGCTGAAGAGGCACTTTCCCGGGCATTTGAGGGTTTTACCCGCGAGCAGGAAACACTGCTCACCGATATGCTGATAAAAATAAAAGAGAATCTGACTGAAAAAAGCTCCTGATATTGACCTGACAAAACCGGATACACTCCCTGGCAGCCTTGCCTGTTTTTTGAAAAAGAAGGAAACACCGGCAGGTATTACATGAAATCTCAACTTTCCCGGGGCAGTCAAGCCTGAAACGCCAATTTGATAAAGGTGAAAAGAAAGCCCTAAAAAGGCTTGATGACCTGCAGAATACCGGTATGTATAAGATTGAAGAGGATGATGACCAGGAATAAGTCTGTTCGGTTCAAGTTGATAAACAGTTAATTGTGGAAAAATGTTCGTTAACGGACAATGTCTGTTTCAATACCGGACAATCAATAAAGCTAAAGATTTCTCAAAAATATGCAACTGTTACATTTTTAGGCACATACGCTGATTGGCATAATAAATGATCAGTTAATATAAGGCATGATACTGCCCGGCCTGCTGAAACATGGATTAAATTATGGTCAAAACCAGTGTTTTAAAGGCGTGATATATAGTAAAATATTTTCCGTTATACCCGGGTGGCTTCTTTGGTATGGCGGAACGGGAGCTATATCAGAGAAATCCTTTTTCTTTAAACCATGATTAGAAAAATCAAGAGACTTTATCAGCTGGCCGGGAAAAACAAGGCTACCCTGGCAGTTAACGTTATCGGGTTATCAATCGGACTGGCAACAACTATTCTGCTGGTGGCTTTCATTATGCACGAATGGAGCTATGACCGTCATTTTTCTGATGCTGACAGGATTAACCGCCTCCATACGATATGGGTGGATGGAGACAGTAAAGTGGTTCACCCGATAAATTTACGCAAGGCTTTCACTGAAATACCGCAAAATGTTCCGGGCATCGAAACAGCAGTTCAGATATACAGGTACTGGAATATCGAGATTATATATGATAATGTAAGGCATGCCAACAACACTCCTTTATACGTCGATTCAACCTTCTTCAATGTTTTTGATTTCAAGATGAGTGAGGGGTCTTCTGAATATGCCCTTAATGACCCCGGCTCGGTGGTTTTAACCAAAACTCTGGCTCACAAGATATTCGGTGATGACCCCGCGGTGGGTCAGATAGTGGAGATTGAAAACAGAAGCTACACAGTGTCGGCTGTTACGGATGATGTACCTGAGAACACACATTTTTCCTTTGATCTGCTTTTGCCCATGAATTCCCTCCATTTTATGCACCAGCTCGGGGGACTAGAGTTTTTTACATACTACCTCTTTGATCAAAACGCAGACCCCGAAATAACAGGTGATGCAATTTCCCGGGCAAACAACGAAATGCTTGCCGAGACTTTCAGCATGTTTCATGGTTCTGATTTCGCATCTGAAATTGAACCACTCACCAGGCTGCATCTTTTCTCATCGGCTTCATATGATCTTGGCCAGCGCGGAAGTATAAGTACAATTATTCTGGTAGGAGCCATTGCTGTTCTTGTAATGTTCCTGGCGCTTACAAATTTTGTCAACCTCTTTGTGATTGAAGGAGAGCAGCGGGCCAAAGAGATAGGTATCAGAAAGGTAAACGGTGCAGCAAAGGCTGATATAGTCAGACAGTTCTTTGCCGAAACAACGTTCATAGTGGCCATATCGTTCATAATCGGACTGGTTCTGGCCGAACTCTTTTTGCCCCAGTTCGGCGATCTTATGAGGCGCAGTTTCACCGGCGGGCTTTTCCGGTCGCCGCTGTTGATTTTTGCACTGGCCGCGATATTTATACTGACGGTTGTTCTGTCAGGCAGTTATCCGGCATTCTATCTCAGCAGACTCAAACCTGCTGCAGTTTTAAAGTCCTATGGCGGAAAAACGGGACGCAGAAGAGTTGTTATGAACCTCTCCGGGTCTGTTCAGCTTTTAATAACCCTTGTGCTTCTGACATACCTTTTCGGCATTAACAACCAGGTAAACTACCTGCAAAATATGCCGACGGGGTTGAATCCGGATGGTCTTGTCAACATCTACAACCTGAATGACAACATGAAAAGACAATACCCTGAAATACTCGAGGAGCTTCTAACTATACCAGAAGTTGAAGGAGTTGCTGCAGGCGGCCACACTATAGGGGGCGGTGGCAGCGGCCAGGGCATCAGGCTGGCAGAAAGCCAGTCTGATAACATTCAAACTATCAATGAATACCGTGTTCAGCCCGGTTTGTGCAGTTTGCTGGAGCTGGAGCTGAAAGAGGGGCGTTTTTTTAATCCTGAACTTGAAACCGACAGGCAAAGTGTAATATTGAACGAGGCGGCCGAAAGAATGCTCGGACTCACTTCGGCGACGGGCAGACAGGTGGTGATGTTTCAGCAACCCCTGGAGGTTATTGGCGTGGTCAAAGATTTTCATTACTCATCTGCTGCGAATGTTATCCAGCCACTGGTGTTTACCGCATACTCGGAGAATATCAACAACCTGCTTGTAAGACTGGCTGCTAATGCAGACTATACCGAGGCAATGAGAAAAATAGAGCAGACACTGAAGTCATTTGACGAGGACTATATTATAAGTTCAACTTACACTGCTGATATTTACAGGAACTTCTATGCTGCCGAGGAGAGGTTCGGGAAGATCCTCAGGGTGGGGGCAGTAATAGCGGTTTTAATAGTGATGATGGGAATATTCATGCTGGTCTCCAACAGTATTTCCAGGCGCACCAAAGAGATAGGCATCCGTAAGGTTCTTGGCGGATCAACAACACGAATGATGGCCGTACTTTACTACAATTCCCTCAAATGGGTTGCCATAGCCTCGGCAATTGCCATTCCGGTGAGCTACTTCCTTCTTGACAGATGGCTGCAGAATTATGCCGTAAAAGCTTCTCTCAGATGGTGGCTTTTTATCCTGGGGGTAGCGATTGTGCTTTTTCTGCAAACAGTTATCACTATCGGAAAAACCTGGAATATAGCCCGCAGGAACCCTGTTGAGTCACTCCGTTATGAATAATGGGACTCGCTTAATAAAAAACAGGCGCCGTAGTTAAACTACTAAGCGCCTGCGAAAAAATTATCTCAATAATTACCACAGAATAAATATATAAAAAATTAACAAGCTTACAAAAAATTGCAAAGAGGAATTATGGTTTCAGGGGTGAAGGACGGGCAGAAACCTGGTGCTCAATTTTCAGAAGATGGAAATCAATTGGGTTATTTCGAGTAATGATATTGAGCGGGTCTGCAGGTTTGTTGATGAGATGGACAATCCTTTTGTTGCGGGCAGAATTTCAAGGAATGTTAAGAGAGAGGGGGTTGTTGTTGACAAAAATTCAATTTTGAAGTGTATGATCATGTGCCTTGTGACCTCTCAGCAACGTTCTGGACCGGATACTCCTGTCAGCAGATTTTTCAGGCTGGACCCTTTTCCGGTGACGTTTGAAAATATTTCCGGTGATACAGATGTGAAGGATTTTCTCAGAGTTACCATGCAGCAAAACCGACTTAATAGATACATTAACCGTATATCCGGGTTTTTTTGCCTGGAATTTTCGAGTACTTCAGGATTCTGACTGGAGCCTGATCGGTATTTTAAAGAAACGGCTTAATAGCAACGCAAACATAAAAGATGAAAGGGAGATTGCAGATTATATCGATGATACTTTTAAGGGCTTTCGCCCGAAACAATCCCGCAACTTTTTACAGTCTTTAGGTATTACAAAATATGAAATTCCGATTGATTCGAGGATTACAAACTGGTTGAATGATTTTGGGTTCCCTGTTAACTTGTCCGGTGCCGGGCTCCATTCTTGAACCAGAGTTAATTTCATTTCACCATATTTCCGTTTTTAACCCCGAAAGTAGAATATTC
>PWHJ01000025.1 GCA_003554865.1 Bacteroidota bacterium
ACAATGAACAGCTCAACATCTTCTGTAGGTGTCAGCTCCATATTTATTTCACCGAAGCTGCTGTTGGCCGGGATGGTGGCAACTCCGCCATCCTGAATGTTGTAGTCAACACCCTCTTCAGCGGTGGTCTCCATAAGCTCCCACTCATCATGGTCAGGCTGTTCCACAGTCAACTCATTCGCATCTGTGTCACGATAGAGCTGATCAGCCACATAGTAGCCGATTTCATTGTCCTCTGCCTGATGCGGACCAACCAGTGCAACCTGAATGCCCGCATCCGGATCGTCGCCTTCAATAACGGCAGACCAGTGGGCGCCGACTGATGTCCAGCTGGCATTGTCATGGGAAAGGTCTGAGAATTCAACTACCGGGGGACCGTCATAGGTGAAGTCGTTGAGTCCCTCGAAGCACGACTGGGTCACAAACCCCATTGCCGAAACAACAAGCAGTGATATTATAAATCTTCTCATATTTTATTCATTTTTTTGTTTAAAATTGGAATGGAACACCCATATGGAATTATTATGAGTGTTCCTTTGATTATAATTAATATCCGGGGTTCTGGATACAATTCTCATTTGCCTCTATCTCGGCATTGGGTATTCTGCCCACTACCCTGTAGTCGTCAAATGAAACCGGGTGACCGGGGTCGTTATCCGGGCACCCTTTAGGTATATCCATTCCACGGCGCCTGAGGTCAAACCAGCGGTGAGACATCTCAGAGAAAAACTCAACTCTTCTTTCTGTCATAATGAAATCTATGAAATCATCCAGGTTATCTTCAACCTGAATATCATCAACATCTTCAATTACACGGTGATCGCGTAACTCAACCAGATAATCCCTGGCCTGATCAAATTGGCCAAGCTCGGCATGAGCCTCTGCGGCAATAAGAAACATCTCGGCTGTACGGATAATTCTTATGTCATCCCAATAGCGCTCACCGCGATAGCCACGGAATTTGGTCTGATAAACAACATCCTGGCCTTCCTTGTTGTAGTCTTTTGTCATTTCTGGTCGAACATCACCGTGACCCCGGAATTCATCAAGCAGTTCCTGAAGGTCATGTCTTAAAATTATATCCCCGTAACCAACTGCACCTTCCTGGTAAGCAAGTCCCTGAACACTTGTGTTCATACCAGGCCGGTCTGCCGAAGTATAGCCAAGCTCAAATATTGATTCTGCTCCGGGGGCATCGGCAAAAGCATCGAGGTAATTCTCCGCCTCAACCAAACTGGCATCGGGGTAAGCTATAACCTCTTCTGCATAATTGACTGCCTCCTGCCAGTTGCCAAGGAAAAGATGAAGCCTTGCCAGGAGCGCTCTTACAGAAATATCAGTAAAATAATAGGGAAAATCCGGATTGTCATCAGGGAGATAAGCCAAAGAACTCTCAAAGTCATCCTGAATCAGCTCATAGCATTCATCAATGGTTGAACGGGGTGCAAAAGTATCCTCATCAATTCCCAAAAACGGGTCGGTTTTAATTATAACACCAAGAGGCTCACCTTCTACCAGTGGTGACTGGTACATCGGCGGGCGGGCAAATATCTTCATAAGGTCAAAATAAAGATATCCGCGCATGGCTTTCGCCTGTCCCTTGACTCTGTTGACTCTATCCTCAGTAGCTTCGACATCATCAATGTAGTAAAGCATCATATTAATACGGTTGATGTCATTATATATACCCGCCCAGTTATTCCTGTCGAAAGAAAATGAAGATGTTGCCTCCCGGTTCGTGGGATAAGCAATAAAACGACCCGAATTTGCATCGGCAACCTTAAGCTGGTCAGCCAGCAACCCCCCGGCAAGATTCATCTCGGCATGATTATAGCTGCCTGTTTGCAGGCGGTTGTACAATCCGGCCAAAGTGGCCTCAATACCCTCAATATCTGCCATAGCTTCTTCGTCAGCCATAGAAGCACGGGGATATTTTTCAAGTGCTTCCTCACATGAGGTTGCTCCCAAAATAAGCAAACTCATAAGAAAAAGCGATATTAGTGATTTGATTATATGCATGATTTTTTAAATTTAAAAGTTTTTCAGTTTTTTAAAAACTGGTGTTAATTCCTATTGTAACTGTCCGTCCCTGGGGATAGGTAAAAAAGTCAGAGCCGGTAAATTCAGGATCCCACCCGGAATAATCATCCCATGTAAGAAGGTTTGCACCACGTACAAAAATTCTCATATTGTCAATATTGTAGCGCTGCGTAAGACTCCTTGGTATAGTGTACTGCAAATTGATCTCTTTAAGGCGCACATAGTCAACCCTCTCAATAATCCTGGAGGTACTGCTTGTCGGAGGAGCCACCTCACCTGGATAATTATTTCCATAAACAGGCTGAGCAACTTCAGTGACATCACCTGGCTCCTGCCACCTGTCATGCCATGTAGAGGCAAGCTGGTTCAGGTTTGCAGTATTGTGCATCTGTACATACCTGTTATGATTGGCAAACCTGTAGCTGCCGCCAGAGTACTGAAAAAAGACTGAAGCTGCAAAATTGCCGATTTGGAGCTCATTTGTAATACCGCCGTATCTGGTAGGCTGTATCGGGCCCATCCAGTGCCTGTCAGCATAACCCGGATTATAAGTTATATTCCAGTCCTTGTCGTAATACATCGGCCTGCCGTCAGCCGGGTTCACTCCGGCCCACTGCTCTATGAACCAGTCATTAATGGCACGTCCCACTTTTCTGCGGGTACTGAAAAAATCCTGTCCGGGCAGAAGCTCAAGTATCTCGTTTTGAACAAAGGAAATGTTAAAATCCGTGCTCCACTGGAAATTATCCCTTTGAATATTGACCGTATGAAGGGAAATTTCCACACCTTCATTAAGCGTTCTTCCGACATTCTCTGTTATGCTTGTCCAGCCGGTACTTGCAGGAAGAGGCCTGTCAAGAAGCAGCTCCTCAGACCAGCGGTTGTAAAGATCAACATCAAGATTCATCCGTCCGTCAAAAGCCGCCAAATTTATGGCAAGGTTCAAAGTGGTACTTTCTTCCCATGTAAGATACCTGTTGGGAAGCTGAGTGGGATATATTCCAACATCGCCCAGATACTGGGTGCCACCGCTCCAGAGCCCTAAAGCAGCATAAGTGCCGGCAGCGTCGGTTCCGGAAGTTCCGTAGCTGAGTCGCAACATCAGGTTGTCAAGATTATCGATTCCGGCCATAAAAGGCTCGTCGGACAACCTCCAGCCAAGTGCTGCAGCCGGGAAAAATCCCCAGCGGTTTTCGGCACCAAACCTGGAGCTTCCGTCATACCGTCCGGTAAGGGTCAGCATATACCTGTCATCATAAGTATAATTTAACCGGCTAAAAGCACCGCGGCGAGAACGCTCGGTCTCATCACCACCCCAGCCTACCACTTCGGCAGCCGCATTCATTACATTCATATGGGGATTGGGAAAATTCTCCCCTATTACCTGAGTGTTTCTGAAAATCCGGTCTCTTGTTTCAAAACCGACAACACCGTCTACATTGTGAGCATCACCAGCCAGATAGTTAAAATTGAGGGTTTGTGTGGTCTGGTATGAATAAATGGTATACTCATAATCATAAAGTATTCCGTTTGCAGCAATCCCGTCACTTGCCCTGGGATCGTACCACTGCTCATCATCATTGTGATTATAATCTATACCAAAAGTAGCACGGTAAGTGATATGATCGGTAAACTCGTAATTTGCACTCATATTAAGCACAGTCTTAAGGGTAGTGGCAATATTGTGATCCTTTTCCACACTGTAAATGGAGTGAGAAGGGACCATACCGTAAAGATCACGCGGATGGTTTACAAAATTACCTTCCTCATCATACATCCTGTTTACCGGGGGCACAAAATATGCTGATAAAATTGGGTTTGTAAAAGCTCCGCCGGTTCTCGTAGTATTTTGATCGGTTATATTAGCACTTGCCTGCATATCAAAACTCAATCTTTCTGTGGCCTGATGATCAAGGTTAACCCTGAAATTACTTCTTGCAAAATCATAACCGATTATATGCCCTTGCGTGGCATTATGTGAAAGAGAGGTAAAAAAGGTCGTTTTTTCGGAACCCCCGCGGGCTGTAAGTCGGGCATCCCAAACCTCACCCGAACGGTTAACAGCATCCACCCAGTCGTGATGAGGAGTATTTGAAAAATCCGGTTCTGCAGTAAAGTCAGGCTCCCCGTCGACTATGGGAAAATCTGCCCAGCCTCTGTCATACAAAAATTCACGTTGAGGCTCATAATATCCAACATAATTTTCAAAAGTGGCAAGGTTCAATCTTGCAAAATCGGGTCCATCAAGCATATCAAGATCCGATATTCCTTCACTGTAGCCTCTTGAAATCTCAAAGTTAAATTCGGTTTCTTCAGCCTCTTCTCCTCTTTTTGTAGTTATAATAACAACACCGGCCGCACCCCTCGCCCCGTATATGGCTGAAGCTGCGGCATCCTTGAGAATGTCAATCGATTCGATATCGTTAAAATCCAGCCCGGCCAGGGCATTGTGTGAAGCAGAGCGTCCGCTCATACTGCCTGTCTCAATCTCAACTCCGTCGACAATATACAACGGATCGTTGCTCGTAAAAGAGCCTATCCCGCGCACTATAACAGAAACATGGCCTCCCGGAACACCGCTGCCTGAAGTCACCTGCACACCCGCGGCTCTTCCCTGTATAGCCCTGTCAATACCGGTAACAGGCATACCTTCAATTTCTTGCGAACGCACAGAGGAAACCGAACCAGTAATGTCTCTTCTGCGCTGAACACCGTATCCGGTTACAACAACCTCGTCAAGCCCCACAACATCAGGTTCAAGCTCAACATCAATGGTTCTCTGATCGTCAACCATGATTTCCTGGCTTTGCATGCCGACAAAGGAGTATTCAAGAATAACATCTTCATCGGGAACTTCAATCGAGTAATGACCGTCAACATCGGTTGTTGTTCCGACTGTTGTGCCTCTTACAGACACAGATACACCAGGTATCGGCTCTTCATCCTCTGCCGAGGTAACCGTTCCGGTAACCGTAATCTGTGCCACTGCTGTCGTAAAGCTAATCATAAATAGCAACAGCAAACTGAAAAATAGTTTTTCTCTCATGTGTTGAAATTTTAAAAAAAAGGTTAATTAATAATTAATTAATATGTACCGGGAGCAGCCCGGAACATTAAAAAAATTTTTTGATTATTGATTATGGATATTATAACAAGGAAGAAAACTTTAACGGCTTCGGTTTCAGCAAGGCATAATAGCCGATTATACGATTATATTGTATTCTATTTAATGAATTTTGAATTTTATTCCTGTCTGAAGAGAAGTAAGGCAGCCTGCAACTGCCATTATAAAAGGATTTTTAAGAACTGGTTCTGTAAATAGTAGTAAAGAGGCCTGAAATTAATTGTTTTGAAAAAAAATAAACTTAAAACAAAAAAATAATAAACCATAATTAACTTTTTGAGGTTTGCTTTTCCATGAAGATGCATTGAGTTTAAAAAAGGTTGCAGCAAAAATTGGAGAGAAAAAAGTATTTTTTAACATATCACCTTATTAACACCTGTTAACATCTTGCAGATCAAAAAAAAACATGCTATTTAAAATTTGCAAAAATTATTAAAAAAAGTATATTTGTATTTAGTCTGCTTTTAAATAAAAGTTTTTTATTTATTCATAGCTTAAAGTTAAAGAGCCGCCCCAAACAGGGCGGCTCTTTAAAAATTCACTTTATAATAAAAAAATCAGCTACATATAGCCATCATTTTGTACCAGATTGTCATTTACATCTATTTCCCTTTGAGGTACCGGCATCACGAGACGTGGAGAATCATAGGGCAGCTCGGTCCCTGTGGGATCTGCAGTAAACCCTTCCCAGCGTTTAAGATCATGAAGCTTGTGACCTTCAAAACAAAGCTCCAGCATACGCTCATTCTTAATATCTTCAAGATCAAGCTCAGAAAGAGGATCTAAGCCCGCTCTTGAGCGAATTACATTTATGTCATCTAAAGGAGCGTCGCCGATAACTGTTCCGCCTGCATTTATATGCATATAGTTGGCTTCTGCCCTTGTGAGGAACATTTCGGCAAGACGGATCACGGGAATATTGGCATCCCATTTGCCCCATTTGGCCGTCATAGTATTGCCGGCATCAGTACCTACACCTCTGTAATACATTGCGGGCACATCACCGATTGAACGGATTTCGGGATCATCAACATAGGTGTTGCGAAGATCGCCCTCCTCAAATCTTGCCCTGTGTGCAGAAGTAACAAATGCATCGCCGCGCCCGTAGCCCGGAAGGCTGGAAAAGAAAGTGCCTATGCCTGTATTGGCGCTGCCGGCGTGACTTGTTGCATCCTGGCGTATCATAAACACATCCTCCGTTGTGTAAACATCGTTGTTGAAAGCACTGCGGGGAAGGTCGTTCAGAGCAGCAGCACCGCCGAACTGATCTATAACAATATCAGCCTCGTTTGCAGCCGACTGCCAATTTTTCATTGAAAGATACACCCTTGCAAGAAACGCACTTGCATTGGTGCTGGTAGCCCGTCCGCCGTTTGCACCCGCACCGCCGGGAGCCAGCAGGGACTTGGCACGGTTCAGGTCACTTAGTATTTGTGTATAAACCGCTTCAACAGTTGCCCTTTCCGGATAACTATCTTCTGTTATACCCACAGTTGGTGTAAGTACCAAAGGTACCCCGGGATGTGAATTATTTGGTGTTGCACCGTAATGCCGGGCATAAAACCTAACCAGCTCAAAGTATGCAACACCCCTGAGGAATTTGGCTTCACCCTCAACCCTTTCCTGATGCCCGGAATGAACAACCTCTATATTCGCCAACACATTGTTGGTGATATTTATAAGATTGTACGCTGTGTTCCATTTTCCCGATATAGTACCGTCGGTTACACTCAGGTTTTTGTCAAACATTTGCTGATAGCCGATAAAGGTACCTATCCACTCAAGCTCATCATTGTTTGCAAGCAGATCCGACTGGAAAACACTTGTTCCTGCAAATAGATTGGAGCTGCCCAAACTGGCCCATGCACCGTTTATTGCATTTATAACTCCTTCGTGATCATTGTAAACCGTTTCAGCACTAACCGACTGCTGTGGCTCAACGTCGAGCAACTTGTCACATGATAACATCAGCAGGAACATTGAAACAGCCAATGTGATGAATTTTATATTTTTCATAATTATTTATTGTTTTATATTTAATTCCGATTAAAATTCCAGGTTTACACCAAATGTTATTGTCCTTGGCTGTGGGGCAGTGTAAAAATCATACCCCTGGGTCAGGTTCATTGTCTGGGCACCCGGACCTGTTCCTGTAAAGTTGGCTTCAGGGTCCCATCCAGGATAATCGGTAATAGTGTAAAGATTAAGCGCTTTTACAAATATCCTGGCACTGGAAATATTGGCCCTTTGAACCAGCTCCCCGGGTAACGTGTAGCCAAGTGTAACATCTTTGAATCTCAGGTAGGAACCGTCAAACACCTGCATTGAGGATATCCCGTAACCGTTGCTTAAACCGAGCCTTATCTGGGGTACATCGGTTATGTCACCCGGATTCTGCCACCTGTTTTCATAGACATATTTTACTTTGTTGTCAAGTGTGGCAAAACTCTCAGCCTGCCATTGGTGACCGCCGTTACGGAGATCGTTGCCATAAACAAACTGTGCCAGCACACTTAAATCAAATCCCCTGAACCTGAAAGTATTGGTGATGCCACCGATAAAATCCGGATTGGGATCTCCAACTATCTGATCAGCAGCAGCGGCAATATTGTTGGTTGTTTCAGTTCGGGTATCATCTACATAAAACAACGCATCGCCGTTATCTGGATCAACACCGGCAAATTTGGGCATCCAGAAAACACCCAGTGGCTGCCCTTCCATTGCCCTCCAGCGAACACCGATTATCTGCCCGTCAAGATCAGTCACCTTGTTTCTGTTAAAAGCGATATTGAAATCGGTATTCCACGAGAAATCACCTGTAAGGTTTGCGGTATTGAGCACAAACTCCCATCCTTTGTTCTCCATTCTGCCTACATTGCTGGTTACTGTTGTAAACCCGGTAGTTGCAGGAACCTGGACATCCAGCAGCATATCTTCGGTATTTTTTAAATAATAATCTATCTCGCCTGTTATGCGGTTGTCAAGAAACCCGAAATCAAGTCCAATATCAAACTGCGAGGTAGTTTCCCATTTCAGGTCAGGACTCGGGATACTTGTCGGCACCATGCCGGGCAATCCTGCATAATTGCTTCCCGAGTACAAGCCGCGCGAACTGAAATCGCCAATTTCCGCATTTCCTGTAAGTCCCCAGCTTGCACGCAGTTTTAAAAAGCTTATAGCATCCATACCGGCCATGAAATCTTCCCTTGAAATTATCCATGCCCCAGAAGCAGCAGGGAATAACCCGTACCTGTTGTCCGCTCCAAAACGTGACGAACCGTCAATCCTGCCGCTCAGAGAAGCAATATACCTTTCCCTGTATATAAGGTTTGACCTTAAGAAATAGGACAAAAAGCTGAATTCCGTACCCGAACTGGACGCTGAAGTTATATCGGATGCACTGGCCAGACGCCTGAAGTTGTCATTCGGAAATCCTCTTCCTGTAATGGAGGCAAAATCGGTATCGGCATACTGAAAGCTTGTACCCCCCACTAAGCTCACATCAAAATCGCCAAGCAAATTTTCATAAGTAAGATAAGTGTTGGAGGTAATATTTTTTCTTGTAACAGTCCGGTCATACCCCAGTCCATCGGGCCCGCCGTCAGCCGTCAACCGTCCATAGTACATCTTATCCCTGTGGTTGAGAATGTCAATTCCAAGGTCAGATCTAAGGGTAAGCTCAGGCAAAATGTAATAGTTTGCAAAAAGGTTGCCGATATTGCGGAAAATTTCTGTATCCTCGTTGCTGTACTCCAATGGAAACAGGCCGCTGTCATAAAGTGTCGAGGGATTCAGTTCCGGCGGGTCTGTATCGGGAATATGTGTAGGGTCAAGAGGTGAAAGAGCCACCATTTGCAATGGTGTTGCAAATGCATTATCATTTGCCACCCTGAAATGGCGCGTTCTTGTAAGGCCCAGATTCACACCCAGGTTCACCCTGTCGGAAGCCCTGTGATCTACATTGATGCGACCACTTGCCCTGTCAAACGAGTTCCCGACCAGAATCGATTCCTGGTCATTCCACGACAAAGAGGAATAGATCCTTGTCGCTTCAGTACCTCCCGAAACGGAAAGGTCATACTGCTGCTGACCAGCCCTGCGTAATGCCTGGTCTTCCCAGTTTGTGTTGGGCTGAGATTCATGGTCCCAATAAGGATATATCCACCCAAGAAGCTGCTCATAACTTGTGGAACCCCACGGACCGGTAGGATAACCCAGAGCAAGCCGGTTTTCAAAACCTTCGGCTACAAGATCAATATACTGATCCCTGTCAAGAAACCCAACCTTCCGGGCGGGATCACTGAAACCACTCTGAACATTAAAATTAAACCTTGTTACATCATCGCGCCCCCTTTTGGTTGTAACAAGTACAACGCCGTTGGCTGCCCTTGCACCGAAAATTGCAGATGCGGAAGCATCTTTGAGAACCTCGATGGACTCTATGTCGGCCGGGTTCAGATCGGCCAGCGGATTAAGAGCCTCATTGCCAGGTCGTCCTAGGTTCTCGTGTGTAACAGGGAACCCGTCAATAACATAAAGCGGCTGACCTGAAGCAGAAAGTGAAGAAACACCGCGAACCCTCATCTTAACTGACTGGCCAACTTTGCCGCTTCCGCCCGTTATAAGCACACCTGCCGCCCTGCCCTGAATTGCCGATTCAAAACTGGGCTGTGTTGAACCTGCAATATCCGAGGCACGAACCGATGCTATTGAGCCGGTCAGCTCCGAACGCAGCCGCGTACCGTATCCGACCACCACAATCTCGTCCAGTCCGACAAGCCCGGGTTCAAGAGTTACATCTATCACCCTTTGGTCTCCCACAACAATGTCCTGCCTTGTCATTCCCACAAAGGAAAACCTTAAAACATCTTCTCCGGAGCGGACATTAATAGAATAGTTGCCGTCGACATCGGTAACTGTTCCGATAGTAGTCCCCACAACAGAAACGGAAACGCCCGGTATAGGCATCTCATCGTCGGCAGATAGAACCTGACCTGTGACGGTAATCTGCTGTGCCCAGGCTGCTGTAAAACCAAGCATTAACAGCAGCATGAAACTTACATACAACTTCTTTCTCATAATAAAATTTTTTGGATTAATAATGGTTGGTTATTTGTTTAATATTTCAGTAAAGAGCGACAGGTTTTAATTATTAATTAGATTTAAACCAAATATAAGAATAAAATTTAGATTAATTGTATTGTTTTAACAATATACAGCATTTTTTTTAATTAAATATTAATTAGAAATATTATGATTTTTGTCCTTAAAATAAAATATTTTCACATTTTGAGATATACCAGCATTTTTAACCATTATGACAAACTATTTGAAAATTTATACATAATAAATATATTATAATATTTGCATTTACGCAACATGCAAATTATTTTTTTCAACCCGCTGCATCCTGCCTGCAGATATTTCGAGAATCGTTATAATATTGTATTTTTGCCTTAAACTAAAGATGTGGAAAACAATACGGCAAAAAATACGGAAACGCCTTTGATGAAGCAGTACAACAGCATCAAGGCAAAAAACCCTGACGCTTTGCTATTATTCAGGGTGGGTGATTTCTACGAGACATTTGGTGAGGATGCCGTTAAAACATCCCGCCTTCTTGGAATCACACTGACACGCCGGGCAAATGGCGCCGCATCTTATGTTGAGCTGGCAGGATTTCCCCATCACGCCCTTGATTCATACCTGCCCAGGCTGGTGCGTGCAGGAGAACGGGTTGCAATCTGTGAGCAACTGGAAGACCCAAAGACGGCAAAAAAAATTGTAAAACGCGGGATAACCGAGCTGGTAACTCCCGGGGTAACTTACAATGACAATGTTCTTGACAGAAGCAAAAACAACTTTCTTGCATGTGTTCACCTCGGGAATAATGTTGGAGGGGTTGCCTTTCTGGATATATCCACGGGTGAGTTTATGGTTGCCCAGGGCGGGATAGATTACATTGACAAGCTGCTGAACAGTTTTGAACCGAAAGAGGTTCTGTTGCAAAAAGATTATAAAGAGAGATTTTCACAATTGTTTGGGCAGGGGTACAATGTTTATTCTCTTGACGGATGGGCATTTAACGAAGAAACAGCCAGAGAAAAGCTAACCGGCCATTTTGAAACCTCCTCGCTTAAGGGTTTCGGTATTGAGGGGCTTTCATATGCAATAACAGCGGCAGGGGCAGTTATTCATTACCTTGAATACACCGAGCATCATAAAAGGTCCCACATATCATCTGTTTCCCGTATAGACGAGGAGGAGTATGTTTGGCTCGACAAGTTTACCATAAGAAACCTGGAGCTGTTCAGTTCAATTAACGAGGGAGCCAAAACATTGATTGAGGTAATGGACTGCACTCTCTCCCCCATGGGCAGCCGCATGCTCAGGCGCTGGATGTCCCTGCCTTTGAAAGACCCGGAACAAATAGAGGAGCGTCTGAATGTAGTTGAGTTTATAATCCGAAACAAAGAGTTCAGCCAGACTGCAAAAAGCTCAATAAAACAAGTGGGCGATCTTGAAAGGCTTGCTTCCAAAATATCCACAGGCCGCATAACCCCCCGTGAGCTGGTTCACCTACAAAAGGCCCTGGATGCTTTAACCCCGCTGAAGGAGGCATGCATCTCAAGCGGGGAGGAAACTATAGTTAAAACGGGCGAGCAACTGGATGTCTGCAAAAATCTTAGAAACCGAATTGCAAAGGAGATAAACCCAGACCCGCCGGTTTCTGTACAAAAAGGGAATGTCATTGCAGACGGAGTCTCAGAAGAGCTGGACGAGCTGCGGAGCATACTATACAGCGGGAAGGATTACCTTATAGAGATGCAGCAAAGGGAAACCACCCGAACCGGCATATCTTCGCTTAAAATAGGTTACAACAATGTATTCGGCTATTATATAGAGGTTCGCAATACACATAAAGATAAAGTGCCCGAAGACTGGATCCGCAAGCAAACCCTTGTAAGCGCGGAACGTTACATTACAAAGGAGCTGAAAGAATATGAGGAAAAAATTCTCGGAGCCGAAGAAAGAACTGCCGTTTTAGAGGAAAAGCTTTTCAACGAGTTGGTTGTTGCAGCCGGCAGGTTTATCGGTGTAATTCAGCAAAACGCATCACTTACAGGACGCCTGGACTGCCTTATGTCCTTTGCGGAGCTTGCATGCAGGCAAAAGTATAGCAGACCTTCGGTCAATGAACAGGAGAGTATAAACATCAAGCAGGGGCGCCATCCTGTGATCGAATTGCAGCTGCCTGCAGGAGAAGATTATGTAGCGAACGATGTTTACCTGGACTGCACAGAGCAGCAGATAATGGTGGTTACAGGGCCCAATATGTCGGGCAAGTCCGCGCTTCTCAGACAAACGGCACTGATCGTGCTGATGGCACAAATGGGCTCTTTTGTTCCCGCAAAATCGGCTCAGATAGGTTATGTTGACAAGATTTTCACAAGAGTAGGAGCCTCCGACAATATCTCACTTGGCGAGTCTACTTTCATGGTAGAAATGAATGAGGCGGCCAGCATACTGAACAATCTCTCGGCCAGAAGCCTTATACTGCTTGATGAAATTGGGCGGGGCACAAGTACCTATGATGGCATTTCCATTGCCTGGGCAATGGCGGAATATATACATGAACATCCCTGTGGCAAAGCAAAAACCCTTTTTGCAACACACTATCATGAGCTGAATGAAATGGAAAACTCCTACTCGAGGATAAAAAATTACAATATCTCGGTCAGGGAGACAGACAACAAGGTTATTTTCATCAGAAAGCTTAAACGCGGGGGAAGCGAGCACAGCTTTGGAATACATGTTGCCCGTATGGCAGGAATGCCCAAAAGCGTTGTAACAAGGGCGGGAAAGATACTTAAAGAGCTGGAACAACCCCACCGGAAAAATTCGCTTACAAAACCGGTTGCCGGCATTGCTGAACACCGTGAAGGCCTTCAGTTAAGCTTCTTTCAGCTTGACGACCCTGTATTAAAACAAATACGCGATCAGATCAGGGACCTCGATATTGATAATCTCACGCCTGTTGAAGCGCTCAATAAGCTGTACGAAATAAAAAAACTGTCAGGACAATAAAATCCTGCAAAAAAACATTAATATTTTTGAATAAAAAAAATATTTGAATAAATTTGCAGCACCGTTTGCGGGAATAGCTCAGTTGGTAGAGCACGACCTTGCCAAGGTCGGGGTCGCGGGTTCAAGTCCCGTTTCCCGCTCAATTTGTTCCCGATGTAGCTCCGGTTTAATCGGAATAATCGGGATTTTTTTTGGCCGTTTTAAAAAAAGAAAAGCCGAATTTGCCCGGGTGGTGGAATTGGTAGACACGCAGGACTTAAAATCCTGTGGCCATTGCGGCCGTGCGGGTTCAAGTCCCGCCCCGGGTACATTCACAATCAAACACCCTCCATTCTCTGCATCCTAAAGTTAAAAGTTACTTTAAACCCGGGATTTAATAAGCCGGGGTTCCTGCTGCAACCAGTCTGATCCTGCTCCATACAGCTTCACAATCCAGCAAGAACAATCCATAAAACAAAATGCTAAGTTAAAAACAGTTAAATTTAATTTTTCATTATTAAACCATAACGGAATATTTTTATCTAATACGTAAATCCTGACCACAAAAGGGTTGTTGTTATTAATTTTGTCAAATTATGCAAAAATGAAAATTAAATTTTTTTTAATACTGCTTTTATTATATTCAGCAGGGGTCTTTTCTCAGCATTCCGTTGAGCAGCGGGGCCGGGAGCTAAGCGATGAACAGGTAAAGGTTTTTGGGATAGTTGTCGACGAAGAGGACAAAACTCCTATGGCAGGAGCACATGTGTCACTTACCCGCTTAAGCGACACCTCGATTGTTTACCATGCAGTTGCAAACAATAAAGGAGAGTTTTCTTTCACTTTGCCTCGTGGAAGATATATACTTAAAGCTTCATTTATTGGTTACCGGCCCGCAGTTCTTGATGAGCACATCCAGGCAGCTGAAGCTGAAAACAATGTGGGGGTGATACCAATGCGCGAAGGTGCGATGCTGGATGAAGTGCAGGTGACCGCATTACGACCGCGGGCTGTTCTAAGGGGCGACACCCTTGATTACGACGCAGGTGCCTACAGGGTTGCCCCCGATGCAAGCACTGAAGATCTGATAAGGAGAATGGCGGGAATAACCGTTGAAGACGGCAGGGTAACCGCCCAGGGGGAGGATGTGAGAAGGGTCCTTGTTGACGGCCGCGAATTTTTCGGCGACGACCCTTCAATAGCTTTGCGCAACCTGCCGGCTGAAATCGTGGAAAGAATTGAGGTATACGACCGGATGAGCGATCAGGCTGAGCTTACAGGGTTTGACGACGGACAAAGAAGCAAAACCATAAATATAGTTACCCGCCTGGACACACGCAGCAGTCAATTTGGCCGGGTTTACTCGGGATACGGCGGAGACGAACGCTATCAGGCGGGGCTTACAACGAATATCTTCAGGGAGTCGAGCCGCATCTCAATAATCGGGATGACAAACAATATAAATGAGCAGAACTTCTCAAGGGAGGATATTATAACCCTGACAGCAGGGGCAATCAGGGGAGGAAGGAGCACAGGCGGAGGTATGGGGGGAGGCCGGGGGACAAGCGGCGGAAGCCGTATGCCGGATATGGGAGGCATGATGCATTTTAGCGATTTCCGTCTCGGCACGCAATACGGAGACAATACCACCCACGCACTGGGCTTGAATTACAGTAATGTGTGGGTGGATAACAAGTTGAACCTTACGGGAAGCTATTTTTTCAACATGTCAGACAATCACACCGATCAGCTGACAGACAGGAAATACATGCTGGATGAGACAGATAACCAGTTTTATTTGGAAGAGAGTGAAACATCGGGCCAAAACATTAATCACCGGTTCAATGCCAGATTAAGGTATGATATAGACAATAACAACTCTGTAATATTCACGCCAAGGCTGACACTTCAGGGAGGCAGCTCAGAGAATCATCTCTATGCACAAAACCTGCTGGATGTGAACAGTCCGTTAAGCTTTTCCGAAACCCTCTACGATTCGGATCTGAGCGGCTACAATTACAGCAGTTCTCTAATTTACAGACACCGCTTCAATAAAACCGGCAGATCCTTATCAGCCAACCTTGGCGCGAATTTTAACAACAATGAAAGTCTTTATCATATGGATGCGGTCAATGAATATTTTTCCGGCAGCGATGATCAACTGACAGACGAAACTGTGATAAGCGATTATCTGAACCAGAGATCGGATTCGGAAACAATCAGCAACACTCTTTCTTCCAACATCACTTATACAGAGCCGGTAGGGGAAAACGGACTGCTGCAGGCCGGCTATAACATTTCACGTGCGGCAAGGGAGTCGGACAGGATTACAAACGCCTGGGAAGAAGCTACCCAATCCTATGGAATTTTTGAGCCCGGACTTTCAAGCAGCCTGAAAAGCTATTATCTGACAAACAGAGGAACGCTTGGTTATCGCCTCAGGGGCGACAATTTCAACATGACACTTGAGATGGGTTATCAGCACGCCCGCCTTGAGGCAGATCAACAATTCCCATACGAGCATACTCTGGAGAGAAATTTTCAGGATTTCCTGCCGGGGGCAATGCTAACCTATAACATTGAACAGGGCAAAAGCCTGAGATTTTCCTACAGGACAAGCACAAGCGCCCCTTCGGTAACCCAGCTTCAGGATGTGGTCGACAACTCCAACCCCGTGCTTCTCTCCTCGGGTAACCCGGATCTTGACCACAGTTACAGCCATTTTTTGATGACCCGCTACAACTCTGTAAATACAACCAGGGCAACAAATTTCATTGCCGTGCTCTTCGGAAATTTTACAACAGATTACATAGGCAACTCCACACTGATTGCACGCAGGGACACAACCCTGGCAAACGGGTACGAGCTATACAGGGGGTCACAGTTTTCGATGCCGGTGAACCTTGACGGCTTTGCAAATATACGTTCGCATCTAAATTACGGTTTCCCGGCCGGTTTTTTAAAAAGCAATCTTAACCTGAATGCAGGGGCAGGATACATTCGTACGCCGAGTCTAATAAGCGGGCAAAAGAATATTGCAAATTCCTGGTCACTTTCAGGTGGAGTTATGTTGTCGAGCAATATCAGTGAAAATGTGGACTTTACACTTTCATACAACACTAACTACAACATGGTTGGAAACTCCCTGCAGCCCCAGCTGGACAATAATTACCACCTGCATACGGCACGTTCAACTTTCAGCCTGATATTCCTGAACAACTGGGTGTTACGCAATGATTTAAGCTACCGGTATTTTGGCGGATTAACAGATGATTTTAACCAGGACTATACGCTCTGGAACATGAACATCGGAAGAAAGCTTTTCCAAAACAACCTGGGTGAGATAACCCTGAGTGTTTTTGACCTTCTCGGTCAAAATGACAACATTGTACGCAATGTCTCGGATTCCTACATTGAAGATCTCCGCACAAATGAGCTGAGCCGCTTCTTTATGCTCACCTTTACCTATAACCTGAGGAATTTTAATTTAAGGGAGTAAAATTTTCTTACAATTGCAGTTTTCACTCTGATGCCCCGGCCCCCATTTTATCAAAAATACCCCGCAACAATGAGCGGGGCATTTTTGATAAGGGGTCATTTTAAGTTTAGCTGCCATTACTTTACATGCAATGCAGGTATTTTTCAACCATTTCGCGAATAATCTCCTCTTTCCCGTAAACCCTTTCACTTAAGTCCCTGTCTTCGTATGACTTGAGCTTTTTTATGACGCTGTCTATCATCCCCCGGGGAAAAACTCCATCCCTCTCAAATAAATCACGCTTTGCCGAAAGAGCTTCCGCCGCTTCCCAGCAGGAAGCAGGGAGCCTCTCGAGCCGCTCCATTTCCTCCCTGTGCTCTTCCCTGAAAATATTAACATCCACATAAAGCTCACCGGCTCTTTCCAGGGCATCTTCCATCTGCAATCCATGTTGCGCGGCAACCACCAGTCCAGCCATAAGACTGTAAAGATCGGCAGAACCGTCCGGCGAACGAAACTCGACTGTTTGCTTCTCTTCCTGGCTGGGCAACCGGTCAACCACACCCGGATTGGCATCCTTTATCATATCCTCAGCCCCATGCCAGCCCAGTGGAACGCGCACCAAAACCGAACGGTTGCGGTCACCCCAGCATATACTCGTGGGAGCTTCCTGATGCGGCACCAGGCGAAGGTAAGATATGGGAATGGTATTGCCAAATGCACACAAAGCCTTTGCACAATCGAGCCATCCTGCAACGAGCCTTTTCGCTGCATCGCTTAACTTGCCGTCTTCAACCATCATATTCCTCCCCTCCTTTTCCAGATAGGTGTGAACATGCATTCCACTCCCGGCCTTTCCGACGGATATTTTGGGAGCAAAACTTATCTCAACGCCATATTCATATGCAAGCATGCGCATTATCCACTTGGCAACCACCAGCTGGTCAACAGCATCTTCGGGATCACAGGGTAAAAACTCTATTTCATGTTGTTCGTACATGCGGTTTGCCGAGGTAAAATTGCCCACCTCGGCATGGCCGTATTTTGTTTTTCCCCCCGCAGCGGCAATAAGGCGCAAAGCCTCTGACCTCAGATTACCCCACTTGGCAAAGGGGGCGGAAGAATGGTACCCTTTCTGATCGGGTATGGGAAAAGTCTCTTCCGCGGGACTTGTAACATAATATTCAAGCTCCCCGAAAGCTTTGAAAGTATAACCGGTAGTTTCCTTAAAACGTGCGGCTGCTTTGCGCAAAATGTTCCGCGGGCAGTTCCCGAGGGGGTTGCCTTCGTTGTCGTAAAAGGAGCATAGTATGTCAAGTGTTGGAATATCCTCAAAAGGATTTACAAAAGCGGTTTTGTAACGGGGTACTACGTAAAGGTCACTCGATCCGGCTTCGATCGAAGAAAAAAGGCTTGACCCGTCAATCCTCTCACCTGCCGAGAGTACACTTTCAAGATATTCTTTCCCGGATACTGCAAAATTGAGAGTCTTTAGCTTACCGTCTTCAGCTACGTACCTGAAATTTATCATCTCTATGCCATTACCTTCCACAAACCTGACTATATCGTTCATTGTGAATTCAGATTCGGACTTATTAAGGAATCTGACAAGCTCATTGGGGTTGAGAGAATATTGTGTTTTTTCCATAAAATATTTAATTTGAGATTATTACTGTTTCATTTTTTTCAGTGAATTTAGCTTTTCCTCCATCAGTTTCAGCTTGTTTTCGGCATCTTCCTTCTTTTTCTTTTCCTGGCTGACCACCTTTTCAGGTGCATTTTCAATAAAACGCTTATTTTCCAGCTTTTTCATCACCGACTCCAGGAAACCTCTTGTATAGGTGATCTCTTTTTCTACTTTTTCTATTTCTTTACCTACATCAATCTCCTCAGCAAGGGGGACAAAAAATTCGGTAGTCCTGACCATAAATGAAAGGGCTCCCTCAGGCTTCTCTCCGGCGGGGGTGAACCCTGACAAGTTGCACATTTTGGAAATCACCTCCCGGGGCATTTTTAAAAACTCCTCTTCATCCATCCCGGCAAGAAGAGTAACAGGCTTTGCCTGAGGTATGTTATTTTCAACCCTGAGTGAACGAACCGATGTTATGATCTCCCTTGCAAAGTCAAACTGCCCTGTCAGTTCACTATCGACCTTCCCGGCCTCAGGCATCTGTGCAACCATTATACTCTCCCCGCTCTCCCTTCTATCCATCAGTTGCCATATCTCCTCGGTTATAAAAGGTATAAAAGGATGAAGCAGCCTTAAGAGCTTGTCAAAGTACATCATTGTGGCATCATGTGTTTTTTTGTCGAGTGACTGACCGCGGGGAGGTTTTATTATTTCAAGATACCAGGAGGAAAAATCTTCCCAGAAAAGCCGGTACAGGGTCATTAGAACTTCGGAAAGACGGTAGGCGTCGGAGTTTTTGTTAACTTCCCCGATTGACCTGTTCAGGATGCTTGAGAACCACTCAACTGCTGCTTTGCGGTGTGCAGGCTGCGGTATGTATTCATCGGCTTCCCAGCTTTTAACAAGCCGGAATGCATTCCATATCTTGTTTGAAAAATTTCGGCCCTGCTCGGTCAGGTTTTCATCAAAAAGTAAATCACCGCCGGCCGGAGAACAAAGCATCATGCCCACCCTTACACCATCGGCCCCGTATTTATTAATCAGCTCAAGAGGCTCAGGGGAATTCCCAAGGGATTTTGACATTTTCTGACCAAATTTGTCCCTGACAATCCCGGTGAGATAAACGTTCTTAAAAGGCCTCTGACCGGCATACTCATATCCTGCCATTATCATGCGTGCAACCCAGAAGAAAAGTATTTCGGGGGCCGTAACAAGATCATCTGTGGGATAATAGTATTTGTAATCGTTGTTTGAGGGGTTCCTTATACCGTCAAACACGGCTATCGGCCATAACCAAGAAGAAAACCATGTATCTAGAACATCTTCATCCTGACGCAAATCAGAGGCTTTCAGGTTATTGTTGCCGGATATTTCAACCGCTTCAGAAAGGGCCTCCTCAGCCGTTCCGGCCACAACAAACTCATTGCTGCCGGGCAGGTACCAGGCGGGTATACGGTGGCCCCACCACAACTGACGGGAAATGCACCAATCCTTTACATTTTCCATCCAGTGCCTGTATATATTTTTAAATTTTCCGGGGTGCAGCTTTATTGAATCATTCATTACATTTTCAAGAGCCGGCGCCGCCATCTCCTTCATACGGCAAAACCACTGCATAGAAAGCTTCGGCTCTATGGGTGCATCGGTACGCTCGGAAAAGCCGATCTTGTGAGTGTAATCTTCAACCTTAACAAGCCTGCCTTCATCCCTCAGGCGGGCAACAACTGCCTCACGTGCCTGAAAGCGGTCCATTCCCACGAAAACTTCCGCCTTTTCACTCAATGTCCCATCTTCATTTAAAATGTCAATAACAGGCAGGTCATGGCGAATTCCTATCTCATAGTCATTAATATCATGGGCAGGGGTTATTTTCAAAGCCCCGGTTCCAAATTCCATATCTACATAATCATCTTCAATCAAGGGAACCTCACGTTCTACAACCGGTATGACAACCTTTACCCCCTTCATGCTCCTGTAGCGGGCGTCCCCGGGGTTTACGCAAACGGCCGTATCACCAAGGATTGTCTCCGGACGCGTAGTGGCAATAACAATACCCTCTTCCCTGCCTTTTACATCATAGTATACATGGTATAATTTTGAGCTGACCTCCCTGTGGTTCACCTCCTCGTCAGAAAGGGCTGTCTTGGCCTGCGGATCCCAGTTAACCATTCTCACACCACGGTAAACGTAGCCTTTACGGTAAAGGTCAATGAACACATTAATAACACTCTCGGAATAACCCTCATCCATAGTAAAAACAGTACGCTCCCAGTCACACGAAGCACCCAGCTTTTTAAGCTGCTCCAGAATAATATCCCCGTGCTTGCGTCTCCACTCCCATGCATGCTCCAAAAACTCTTCCCGGGTGAGATCGTATTTGTTTATCCCCTCCTCTTTTAGTTTTGCAACAACACGGGCTTCAGTTGCAATGGAAGCATGATCCGTTCCCGGCACCCACAAGGCATTCCTGCCCATCATCCTGGCCCTGCGCACAAGTATATCCTGTATTGTATTATTGAGCATGTGCCCCATATGTAATACACCCGTAACATTGGGAGGAGGAATAACCACGGTATAAGGTTCCCTTTCATCTGGCTCCGACCTGAAAAGACCGTGCTCAAGCCAGTAATTGTACCATTTTTTTTCCGTTTTACCGGGATCGTACTTTGAGGAAATCTCCATTTTATCTCTTAATCTTTTTTGCATTTATAATAATACAGCTGCTGAAAGTCATTTCAGGTCAGCCGTATTCAAAATTTTGTAAAAATAAGCATTTTGACTTAATCCTCCATTGCAGATCAATTTTATAAATAAACCCGGATTTTAAATTAATACTAAAATGGCATTAAAAAATTTTATGACAATACCCTTCTTCAAATATGCCTTTCATCATTCTTTTATTTAACAATTAAAATTAAATTTGTATAATATTGTATGGAGATTCTCTCCCTGCAAAGGAATAATAACACAAAAAAACAAAATATTATGCCACAGATCTCAGAAAAAGGAAAGTCAATGCCCCAGTCGCCAATAAGAAAGCTGGTGCCCTATGCAGAAGAAGCAAAACGAAAAGGACGTAAGATCTATCACCTGAACATCGGTCAACCCGACATCCCTACTCCGGAAAATGCAATGAACGCCCTGCGCAACACACCGGTAAAAGTTGTGGAGTACAGCCATTCGGCGGGTAACGAATCCTACCGCCGCAAACTTGCCGAATATTACCGGAATATCGATATAAATGTTGATCACACGGAGATTATAATTACAGCCGGTGGTTCGGAAGCTATACTGTTCGGTTTAATGTCCTGCCTGAACCCGGGTGACGAGGTGATAGTGCCGGAGCCTTTTTATGCAAATTACAACGGATTTACAGTTACAGCGGGTGTAAAAATCGTGCCCGTCACATCCTGCATTGAAAACGGGTTTGCCCTTCCTCCTGTAGCGGAACTGGAAAAACTGATAAATCCCAAAACAAAAGGTATAATTATTTGCAATCCAAACAACCCTACCGGTTATCTCTACTCCCGGGAAGAAGTCGAACAACTTGGGGAGATCGTAAAAAAACACGACCTCTATTTGTTCTCCGATGAGGTTTACCGCGAATTTTGCTATGACGGCAACACCCATTTTTCGGTAATGCACATTAAGGGAGCGGAAGAAAATGTTGTGCTTGTGGATTCCATATCCAAACGTTACAGTGCTTGCGGGGTGCGGATAGGAGCCCT
Organism: Bacteroidota bacterium; assembly: GCA_003554865.1. Taxonomy (GTDB): domain Bacteria; phylum Bacteroidota; class Bacteroidia; order Bacteroidales; family PUMT01; genus PUMT01. Next base: position 22,068 of record PWHJ01000025.1, read on the forward strand.
TGTAAGCAAAAACAGCGAGGTAATGGCAACAGCAATGAAATTTGCCCAGGCCAGGCTCAGTCCCCCTTCCCTTGGCCAGATAGTGGGTGAAGCCGCTCTTGATGTTCCGCAGGATTATTTCAACGAAATGGAGGATGAATATACAGGGCGCCGCAATCTTATGGTCGAGGCCCTCAACAACATGGAGGGGGTTGTCTGTCCCGTTCCCAGGGGTGCTTTTTACGCCACGGTTAAGCTGCCGGTTGATGACACCGACAAATTTTCCCAATGGTTACTTTCAGATTTTGAGCACAACAATGAAACAGTAATGCTTGCCCCCGCTTCCGGGTTTTATTCAACACCGGGTTACGGGAAACAGGAAGTGCGCATAGCCTACGTCCTTAACAAGGACGACCTTAAAAAGGCGATGGAATGCCTGGAGCTGGCATTGAAAAAATATCCGGGACGAACGGTTTGAACCCCGAAAGTCAAGATCAAAAAACTGATCCCTGGATGCTGAATGATACAACAAAGGCCACCGTACCAGCCATGCGGTGGCCTTATACTTTCAGCTTCCCGAGAAGCTCAACTGCTTCCTCTTGTTTATCAAGGACATAGTTGGCAGCAGTATGAACTTTGCCTACCCTGAAAGTAAAAGCATCCCGGGGGAGTGTGTGAAAAAGCAGCTCATCTGCCCATCCTGCGCCAATGGCCATAATGAAGTCATAATTTTTCATTGACAACCAGTGAAGAGCAATCTCACCCTTGTTTATTCCGGAATTGCTTATCTCTATCACTTTGTTCCCGTGAAGTACCTGTACATCAAGGTTGGAAGTAAGGTTCAAAAGGTGTTCGTTCACTTCACGGGCAAGAAATTTAGATTGCTCAATGTCGGCCTTGTAATAATGCCAGGCCACAGAAAACTCCTTTTCCTCGACAAAGGAGCCCGGCAATCTGTCGGTATACATCTCCAGTATATCAAGAACTTCTTCTTTCCATTCGACAGAAAGGGGCTTTAGCTGATACCACTCCTGCTGTGAGGCTTTTTTTATCCACGAGCCGTGCTCGGCTGTCAGGTTAACATTTATCCCTTTCAGCAAATATTCGAGATTATCCTTGCTCCTGCCGCTAAGGATCACAATATCGGTGTCGGGTTTGTCATTTATTTGCTGCAGGAGCTTCAACAATTCCGGGCGTGGTTTTGCTTTTGAAGGGTCACGGGAGAAGGGGACAAGTGTTCCGTCATAATTTACAAAGATTATCCTGTTGGCAGCCCCTTCATATTTTTCCATCAGGTTACCGGCCACTTCAGCTGTAAATCTCTTTTTTTTGAACGTGTGTTCAGAATCCCTCCTTATTTCGATCAGAGTATCCACAAAATCCCCGGCCCATTTGGTAACATTATACCTTTTAAGGCGTTGCTGCATAATGGTATTTCGCCTTTTCTGCTCATCAAGGGGCACTTTGAGAGCCTCCAGGATAGCATCTGCTATTTCATCAATATTGTTGGAATTGATTATAATGGTTTCGCTCAGCTCTCTTGCCGCCCCGGCAAATTCGCTTATGATCAGAACACCTTTTTTGTCGGACAGTGAAGCAACATACTCCTTGGCAATAAGGTTCATCCCATCCCTCAGCGGGGTAAGAAGAGCAACGTCACTCGAGCGGTACTGAGCAATAAGCTCTTCGTGGGGCAGTGAAGTAAACTGATATATAATAGGAATCCAGTCGACACTTCCGTAAGTGCCGTTAATATAACCCACAAGCTCATCCAGGTTCCTTTTTATTTTCTGGTACATATAAACCCCTGTGCGGGAGGGTACAACGATCATGTTCATACAAACCTTACCCTGCCACCCGGGATTTTCCTTTAAAAACATCTCAAAACCGAGCAGCCGGTTGATAATGCCCTTTGAATAATCAAGCCTGTCAACAGACAAAATGGTTTTCATATTATTCGAAGGAAGCTGTGACTTTTTCACCCTGCTTGTGTCCATGCCGTTGAATTTCTCAAAGTCAACTCCCATGGGAAATGTATCAACCCTCACCATCCTTCCCGGTAAAACAATCTTTCCCATATGATTGTCAATTCCCAGTATCCTGCGGACACAACCCAGGTAATACTGCGAATAATCATGTGTGTGAAACCCAACCAGGTCCGCCCCTGCCAGTCCTTCCAGTATCTCACTGCGGCTTTCCTTCGGCAGCAGCCTGTACATTTCAAAAGACGGAAAAGGAATATGGAGGAAAAAACCCACGGGGTTGTCAATTTTCTCCCTCAGCATACGGGGGAGCAGCATAAGATGGTAATCATGAACCCAAACAATATCATCCGGCTCTATTATTCTCAGCAGCTCATCGCGGAACAGGGCATTAACCTCCTTGTACTGATGCCAGTATTCGGTATCGAATTTAACATACGTGGGGAAATAATGAAATAAAGGCCATATGGTCCTGTTGCAAAAGCCAAGGTATACATTGTCCATCAACTGCTTTGACATAAAAACCGGAGATGCATTATGGTAATCTTTTACTTTGCCCCTTACAGTTTCCTCATCTTTTTTGGGTACGCTAATGCCCGGCCATCCGACCCACTTATACTCCTTAATTGCCGAACCGGATTTCCCCAGTGAATCGAGAAAATCACTCAACCCGGAAACGAGTCCGCCGGCCCCTCTCTTTAGCGTGTATCCCTCCTTCTCCTTTGAAACTACTACCGGCAGACGGTTAGATACTATTATCAATCTCATGGTTTTTGCTTTTATAATTTGAACTGCTTTTTATTGCCGGTTTCGAACCTGAACTTTTCTCCCTTTACTCCTACACAGACCGGTTCGGCATAACCTTTGTCAAATTCGATCTCCAGTATCCTGTGATCAATATAAAGCTTTATCCAGTGTCCGCGATAACGGACATAAAAAGAGACCGAATTAATGTCATCCGGAAGACAGGGGTTGAGCCATAATACATCATCCCTTATCTCCAGTCCCGAATAGCATCTTTGTATTATATCGGTTGTTCCTGCCATGGCCCCAAGATGGATACCCTCATGGGTAGTGCCTCCCTGTATATCTTTAAAATCGCTCATAAGGGCTCTTCTGAAATTTTTCCATGAGCGGTAGCGGTCGGAACGCGCAAAAACCCATGCATGAATAACCTGGCTCAATGTAGAGCCGTGAGATGTTATCTCCTGATAATAAGATATATTATCAGGAATAATATCCGGGTTGAACCTGTATCCCAGTTTATTGAATATAGCCTCAAGCTCTTCAGTTGAAAAAATATAAAAGAGCATAAGCACATCAGCCTGCTTGGTTGCCTTGTACCTGTTGGGAGTATCGTTTTCCTTCTCCAGTATCCTGTCCAGCCTCATTATATTACCGTATTTTTTACGGTATTTTTCCCAGTCCAGATCCTCCAGGCTGCAAAAGCCTTCAAACTGCTCGATAATATTGCCCCCATTATAAAAGGGGATAAACATCTTGCCTGTAATATCTTCCCATTTGTCAATATCTTCTTTTGTAAACCCGACTTTTTCAGCAACCTCCTCTACACATGAATCATCCAGCAACCTGCAAATCTCAAGTGCTTTTTGCATTACCCATACAGCCATAATATTTGTATAGGCATTATTGTTAAGACCCTGTGAATTGGAATCCGGATACTTTTCATGGTACTCGTCGGGGCCCATAACGCCCATTATCTCATACCGGTCGCGCCTGGGGTTATAAGTGGCGATAGTGGACCAGAAAAGTGCAGTGGCACATATTATTTCGGCCCCGTAAGTTGTGAGAAAATCAATATCTCCCGTACTCTGGTAATAATGCCATACATTGTAGGGGATCGCTGCATTGATATGGCGCTGAAGTCTTGAATTGTCTGGTATCCAGCGCCCAGATTTAGGGTTGAGATGTATCTCCTGTGTTTCTTCCCTTCCGTTGCTTCCGCTTTGCCAGGGATACATTGCTCCCCTGTATCCGGCTTCCCTTGCAGCATGGTACGCCTCCGGCAATCTTCGGTAACGGTATAGCAGCAGTGAACGGGAAAGCTGGGGATTGTGAAGGTTTATAAACGGGAGTATATAAAGTTCATCCCAGAATATATGCCCCCTGTATGCCTCCCCGTGCCAGCCGCGTGCCGGAACCCCAATGTCGTAATCTATGCTGTTCTTTGATACAGTCTGATAAAGATGAAAAATATGCAGTCTCAGTATCAGCTGATCGCTGTTTGCAGAATTGAGCTTCATATCATTATAGCTCCATATCTGCGACCAGGCAGTACTTTGTTTTTCGGCTATATCAGAAAATGTTGCAAGCCGTTCTGTTTTTGTCAAAGCCTCAGTAAGTGGGTCGCTTATTGCAAAATCTCTTGAAGTATAAATTGAAACAAGCTTTTCTATTCTGACCGGTTGAAGCCTGGAGCACTCGATTTTTATATCCTTTGCAATAAATCCCTCCCGCTGAAAAGTTTTCTGCGGAACATCGGCCTTTCTCTGGTTTATGTAAACATCTGTTTTGGCCGCCTGGGTCATCTGTATTTTGGACTGCTTGGAGCGGCTTATAAGGTAAACCGAGTTATCGTTAAAACTCCCCTTTTCTGTAACCTCTATATGATCCTGATTAAGGTCCCTGTAGCGCGCAACATTATTGTTAATTATGTTTCCGTCAATGCCGGAGCGGAGAGTAATTTCACCCGACCAGTTTTCGGGAATCAAAGTCCATTCCAGTCCACCAACATGATAATCATACATACTGACTATCCTGCGGCTGATAATGGATGTTACATTGCCTTCATCATCCCTTACCCTCATTTTACGCTCCAGTATCCCCTCCAGCATGTTAAGGGAAGTTATATGCCCGATCACATCCATTTTGCTGATATCCAGCCACTTTCTTTTTCCTATCTTAAAAGTAAGGTAAAGCCAATTAGGCCAGTTTACAAGATCCTCATTTTCCACCGTCCTGCCCTCTATTTCCGATTTCATACGATTGTAGCCTCCTGCAAGGTAAGTACCGGGGTAATTATACTCATTGTCGGGCACTTCCTCAAAAGCCCCCCTGGTTGCAAATACCCCGTTTCCAAGAGTGCACAACGCCTCCCTTAAAGAATGATTTTCCGAACTCCAGTCATCGTATCGCAATATCCAGTTGTTATCCATATAATCACATTTTTATTATTTATTTTAAAAAACCTCATCCCTCTTAAAATAATGTAACTTTAAGGGGCAGATCCATAAAATTAATATTTTATTAGCAAAAGTGTATCCCGGGCACATACAACTGACGGTTTAAGCAATAAAATATTTTATCGCTTAATCATTTGTTTTCGTTCACCTCAAGCTTAAGAGGGTCGATTTCTTCTCCCCAGTAAACGGTTGTATGGGGAAAGGGGATTTCTATATTCTCGCGGTCAAAAGCTTTTTTAAGTCTTCTGCGGTACTCCCTGCCGGTAAACCACTGCTCTATTGGCCTGGTCTTTATCCGGGCCCTTATTACCAGGGCGCTGTCGGCAAATTCGTTCAGACCGAAAATTTCAATCGGCTCAATGATCTTTTCAGCAAATTCAGGATCGGCTTTCAGCTCATCACCAACCTCTTTCATGATTTTCATTACCTTGTCAACATCCTCCTTGTATGCCACGCCTATATCAAGCACAATAGCCGACCACTGTTTTGTCATATTAGAGATTGAGTTAACTTTTCCATTCTGAAAAATGTGTACCACACCCGAGAGGTCGCGAAGGGTTATGGTCCGCAGCTCAATTTTTTCGACAAGTCCGCCGGTCCCGTTTATTATAGCCACATCCCCCACTCTTACCTGATCTTCCAGCAGCATAAAAAAACCGGAAATATAATCCCGCACCAGCTCCTGGGCGCCAAAACCCACGGCCAGTCCAACGATACCGGCACTTGCAAGAATCGGCCCGATCTCCACACCCACCTTAACCAGAACTATCATAATAAATACGGTCAAAATTATAACCCTTGCCGTTCCGTTAACAATACCCATCAAAGTATTTATTCTTTTGCCGGCCTCTTCCTTATCGACACCCTCTTTTTCCGTGGCACGCCTTATCAGGGTTTTTTTTAGTTTCCCTATTGAAAAGCGGATTATGCGAAGCAGCACAAAAGTTGCAGCCACGGCTATTAAAAGTCCGGGCATCTGGTTAATTACCCAGCTTTTGAGATTTTCTGTTAAATCATTAAAAAAAGTAGTGTTAATTACCTCTTCCATAATTCAATTGATTTAAGTTTATTAATATACTCTTCCGGTAAAAGGATAAACCTTCCTTTCTCACTCTTTTCACTCTCAGGTTTTTCAATCATTTTATAATACTTGCAGGATTGAATTGATCAGATATTCCAATTTACCCCGATGATTGTAAAATTAAATTTTTATAAATTTACAACTCATATTTGTTTTATCAACCAAAAACCAAAAGAGTCATGAGAAGAAAATGGAATCATTTATCAGCAATTATCTGCTGGCAGCTTATTAAAAGAGTGCCTGCAACCGCCGTTTTAATTACAGGTTTACTGATCTTTTCAGTCGCCTCAACAGATGCAGCAGCCCAGGGCGACAGGCTGCAGCCTCTTGAATACAACAAGGATCAGCTCGTTAAAATGGCTGTTCAGGGTGTAATCGGCGAGGCAAGAATGTCGTATCCTCCATACAGGATCGGTGCCGACGGTGAACTTCCGGTTGTACCCGGGACAGGAAGCATAACATATAATTTCCGCACAGGTGATTCGGCCGTTGATATGGCCGGTGACCATATAGAACCGGCCGTAACCCTTTATCACCCTAACGGGCGGGCCAGCTCAGAAAGCCGCGGACTTAACGTGCTCTCATGCATAGGCAACAAAGTAAAAGTTATTTCCGGCGATGCAAAGGGTGAAACAGGTTATGTGATTGGAAAGCACGGAGGCTCCGAACATGTTATGGTTGACTTTGAAGATCCGGCAGTTTTTGACAAGCTGCTGCTGGGTGACAGAATGCATATATACGGCCTCGGTGTAGGAATGGAACTGACGAATGTTGAAGGGGTGAAAGCCATGAACATCAGTCCGAAGCTTATTGAAGCCCTGACTGATGCCGGTATGGGGGTTACCCCTGAAGGGAAGCTTAAAATAGACGTTGCCGTTGAAATACCCGCCAAGATAATGGGATCCGGACTGGGCAGCAATCATGCACACAGCGGCGATTACGACATACAGATGTTCGATGAGGAAGTAAATGAAAAATACGGACTGGATGAGCTGAGATTCGGTGACATAGTGGCAATAATAAATGCTGACACAAGCTACGGGAGAATATATAAAACCGGAGCCGTTACCATAGGTGTTATAACTCACGGAAATAGTGCAGTTGCCGGTCACGGCCCGGGTGTAACAACCCTGTTTACTTCAACCGAAGGCAATATTGAAATTGAAAAAAACCCCCGCGCCAATCTGAAGCATCTGCTTTTAGAATAACTTTAGCCCCAAATAAAAACAACAGCGCAATTATATCACTACATCTGTAAATATTTGCGCTGTTGTTTTATTGTTTACCTGAATGTGTATCTGCCCGAAATCGCTACTCCGTCGCCCCACCAGTGAAAATCGCCGAAAACATTAAAGGCCGGCTTCCAGTCAATCCCAATGGAAACGGGAAATTCCTCAAATACATATTCTGCGCCAATTACCAGGTCGAATCCCACAATTGTCTGGGCATCACTGTTCTTGTGGTGATAGTCCCCCCTGCCCCAAAAACCGATATGCGCACCTGCTCCGTAATACCACTCAAGGAATTCAACGTCGGGAATATCATTATGAATTTCATACAAACCTGTAATTATAAAGCCATTCCAGCGGGTAGATAAAATACCTTCAACCGCCCTGTTCTCCTGAAAAAAATGCTTGGCAGTTAAACCGTTAAAGAATCCTGCCCTTGCCCCAAGGCCGGTATCATAAAGCTGAGCCGAGGCAGTAAGTGATACTCCCGCAAAAACAACAGAAATAAGCAAAAATTTAAATGTCCTTCTCATAACCTTTTTTATTTTTATCGAATCGTTTAACAAATATACATGATTTTTTTCCCCTGCCTAAGGATTACCTGATAATATCCCTAACTATAATACAAAAATAATATTACTTTTACAGAAAAAATGCAAAGTTAATATTTTTTTCAGCATGGGTCTGAACCCCCATCAGACTTAGGCAAACAAAACAAGATGAACAAACATCTACGAACATCTACGAATGAACTTATGCATTGATATAGGAAACACATCAGTAAAAGCCGCATTGTTCAGAGGGGAAAAGCTGCGGGAAATGTACAGGTTTGATACTTCCCTGATAAATGAGATAGCCGGCATAAAAGAAAAGTATCCTGTCACGGACAGGTTAATAGTAAGCTCTGTCAGGCCCCTGAGCAAAGCAATTTATGAGGCTCTTGAAAACAGCTTCTCGAAATTTGTTTTTTTGGATCACAAAACTCCTCTCCCGCTAACTAATCTATACAAAACGGGCGAATCACTCGGATCTGACCGTCTTGCCGCAGTTGTGGGAGCAAACAATATTTATCCCGAAAGCAACGTTTTGGTTGTTGATGCAGGTACCGCCCTGACTTTTGACGTAGTTACAAAAAACAGGCAATATCTCGGGGGTACAATATCGCCGGGGATAAATACCAGGTTGAAGGCCTTAACTGAATTTACCGCCAGATTACCGTATATTTCAGACAATGAAGAGGTGCGGAACAATTACGGCGAAATTCTGACGGCCGACAATACTAAGGATGCAATACGGGCAGGAGTATACAATTCGATTGTTTATGAAGTTGAAGGCTATATAAGCCGGCTGATGGAGCAGTATAAACCCCTGAAGATTATTTTCACCGGCGGGGATGCCAATTTCTTTGATAAAAGATTAAAATACCCCATATTTGTGGATTTAAATTTGATTTTCACCGGATTGAACAGAATATTGGAATACAATGATTAAGAGACTATTATTTTTAACATCTGTGGCATTGCTTACGGTTGTGGCCTCTTTTGGCCAGCAAAACACCTTTTCTCCCTACTCCCGTTTCGGAATAGGGGATATTTCAAACAAGGGTTTTGGCAGGTCACAGGCGCTTGGAGGCATAGGGATCGGATTGCGCGATGGAAAACATATAAACTACCAGAATCCTGCTTCATATACATCCCAGGATACGCTCTCCTTCATTTTCGATATCGGCATTTCAAGCAACGCCACTTTATTTGAAACTGAAACCAGAGAACACACCATGGTAAGCGCGTTTCCGAGTCACCTGGCACTTGGTTTCCCGGTAACCGACTGGTGGAAGGCCAGCGCAGGCCTTGTTCCCTTCAGTAAAGTAGGCTACAAGATTGAAGACTCAAGGAGTGTTGACCGTATCGGACTGGTAGACTATCTCTATGAAGGCTCGGGAGGTATAAACCGTGCTTACATTGGTAATGCATTCCGGTTGCATGATAATGTCTCAGTTGGAATTGACATTTCCTATCTTTTTGGATCCCTTACAAGAAGCAGCAGTATTGACTTTCCTTTTGACGAGCATGCATACAAAACAAAGAGTGAGAACAGGGTTGTGGTAAGGGATTTTCATTTCAAATACGGTGTGCAATATTCAAACAGAATTAACGAGGATTATTCATTTACAGCAGGAGTGGTTTTTGAAAACAGCACCCCCCTGGATGCCAGGGAGGACAGATTTGTCATAAATGAAGTTACAGTACCCGAAGGGGTTTCACGGGACACTATTCTAAACCACTCGGGCGAGAAAAACCACATTGACCTTCCCCTGGGATGGGGTGCCGGGTTTTCAGTCACAAGAGGAGAAAATCTTGTTGTGGGTGCCGACTACAAAGCACGTAACTGGTCAGATGCCGAATTCATGGGACATCAGGACTCACTGGCAAATTCCGGCATGTTAAATGTTGGAGTTCAGTATACTCATGATCCGGATGATTATGAAAGTCTCCTTAAACGTACATCCTACCGGCTGGGATTTCATTACGAAAATACTTACCTGCGTCTAAATGAGCATCAGCTGACCGACTACGGAATAACTCTGGGCTTCGGAATACCTTACAGAGACAGGGATACTTCATTTAATTTTGCAATTAATTTAGGTCAAAGGGGAACCATTGAAGACAATCTTGTAAAGGAAAATTACGTTGTCTTCAGCTTCAGTACATCTCTTTACGATTTTTGGTTCCATCAGCGCAGATATGAATAGGATCAGAAAAAATACTTACTTTGGTTTTTTTGCAATTCCGGTCATTTTTATATCATTTGCATTTTTATCCTGTGAAAGCGATATAGAAACTGTCAAGTCTTTTTCCGGGGAAGAAGATATGCCTCTTCAAACGATGAAAAATGCCGAAATCGTTTATTCCGATTCCGGAAGGGTTCAGATCAGGATCATGGCGCCGCTTATCCAAAATTACCCCCAGTTAGAAGAGCCTTATCTTGAGATGACCGAGGGAATTCATGTGCTTTTCCTTGACAGGGAAGGAAATGTTGAATCGGAGCTCAGTTCAGGTTATGCTAAAAATTACACCGAGGAGAAACTCTGGGAGGTGCGGGACAGTGTTGTGGTTGTCAACAAACTGGGTGAAGTGCTAAACACGGAACAGCTCTTCTGGGATGAAGACCGCCGGATTATATATTCCGAAAAATTTGTGAGAATAACCCGCCAGAATGAAATTATAATGGGCGAAGGACTTGAGGCCAACCAGGATCTCACTCAATGGAAAATTGACTCTATTCAGGGAACCATATATTTAGATGACGATGAATAAAAAATTAGTTTATATTCTGGAAATTGTATGGCTGGCTCTGGCCGTTTTAAGTTTCCTTGCCGGATTGTTCATCTGGTATGTTGAAGAATTTAACGAAAGTCTGATGCTGTTTGCTATAACGGTTATTTCTTTGTTTATGTACTTTTACAGGCGCAGGCTCCGTAAATCAGGAAGAGGTTATTGATCTGCCTGCTTTATGAGTCACATTGTAACCATAATCATAACATTATTTTTTTCAGCCTTTTTCTCAGGCATGGAAATAGCATTTGTGTCCTCCAACAAGCTGAAAATTGAACTTGACAAAAAGCGCGACACTTTCTCATCAAAGATAATTGATATTTTTACCCGAAATCCCGGTCAGTATATTGTAACAATGCTTGTGGGGAACAATATTGCACTGGTTGTCTACGGCATGACAATGGCAATTGTACTTGAACCTGTATTTTTTGCCCTCACCGATTCGGAAATAACTGTATTTGTACTTCAAACCATTCTGGCAACTTTACTTATATTGCTTGTTGCGGAATTTCTTCCCAAAGCACTCTTTCTGCTGAAATCAAACCTTGCTTTGAATGTTTTTGCCGTTCCCCTTTTGTTTTTTTATATCTTGTTTTATCCTGTAAGCAAGGCAACAATAGGTATTTCAAATTTTCTGCTCAAATATGTTTTAAAGGTTAAAACCACGGCAGGCAAAGAGAAATCAACATTCGGAAAAACTGACCTGGATCATCTTGTCAGGGAAAGTAATGAAGATCTCCATGAGGATGATGATATAAAAAATGATATCAGGATATTCCAGAATGCGCTTGACTTTTCCAGTATAAAGCTGAGGGAATGCAAGGTGCCGCGCCCTGAAATCCTGGCTTTCGAACTGAACACCTCTGTTGATGAAATAAAACAGGCGTTTGTTGAGACAGGATATTCAAGGATCCTTATATACAAGGATACAATAGACAATGTGATAGGTTATGTAAATTCCAAGGATTTTTTCAAAAACCCAACCAACGCCAGGGATGTCATTAACCGCATAATAATAGTGCCCGAGACGATGCCTGCAAATAAACTTTTAAGTCTTTTCATAAAGGAGAAAAAGAGCATAGCCGTTGTAGTTGATGAGTTCGGGGGAACAGCAGGGATGGTAACTATAGAGGATATTATGGAGGAAATTTTCGGTGAAATTGAAGATGAGCATGATACAACAGAGCTTGAGGAGAGGCAAATAAGTGAAAATGAGTTTATCTTTTCCGGCCGTCTTGAAATCGACTACCTTAATGAAAAATATAAGCTTGACATTCCCAAATCGGATGACTATGAAACTCTAGCCGGTTTCATTCTGTATCACCACGAAAGCATACCGAAAACAAACCAGAAGATCACAGTCAATCCGTTTTCATTTAAAATACTTAAAATGACCAAAACCAAAGTGGATCTGGTAAAGATGGAAATAACGGGGATAATAAAACGATAGGTAAGGATATATTTAATCTTTGGCACAGCGTTTGCTCTTATCGTTATAAAACCAAAAGGTGATCACAAAGTTTTTTTTTTTAAAAAAAAACATTTTTTGCATAATTAAATCAAGGTATTTAAAGTTTATATTATATTTGGCGCGTTAAAATGGAACAAAAAAGTAAATATAAAAGCAAAATGAAAAAATTAATCCTAAAAGGAAGCATATTGGTTTTCCTTGCTTGCATGGGGGCTTCCGATATGTTTGCCCAGCAATTTGAAAGTGAAGAAGACAGCCTTGACTGCCTTAGAAATTATTCACTCTATTATGAATATTACAGGCAGGGAGATTATGAAAGGGCATTTCCCTACTGGGAAACAGTATATGAAGAATACCCCTTTTTCCGAAGGAGTGTATTTATACACGGTGAAAGAATGCTGGATGCCAAACTCGAGGAACTTGAAGAAGATAAGGAAGAACATGAAAAACTTCTTGAAGAAGCCATGAGACTGTTCGATCGAAGAATTGAATATCATGGTGACGAAGCAAATGTTTTGGGGCGAAAGGGCCGGTTTTATTTCAGGCACAACAACGTTATAGAGGAGGCCGGACCCGGATACCAAGCCCTTGAAGAGGCACTTGAGGCCGGGAACAGGAGTGCACCGGTAATGGTTTTATACATGAATGTGACAGTGGGCAAATTCCATGCTGATTTGCTGGATAATGAAGACGTGATAAACACATATGTCCACCTCTCTGATCTTATCAACGAGGCCATTGAAGAAACCGACAATGATGATCTTTTCGAGGCAAAGGATGTTGTCGAAGATTTGTTTGCCGATAGTAATGCAGCCGACTGTGATGCACTGATAGATATTTTTGGTGAAAGAGTGGAAGAGTCACCCGAAGATAAGGAACTGATCTCCAGGGTGCATGATTTGCTTGATGAAGCGGGTTGTACCGAGGAAGACCTTTATTATTACACAACCGAAAGGCTGTATGAGATGGATCCCTCAGCCTCCTCAGCAATGAATCTGGCAAGGATGCACAGGGCAATTGATGAGCTGGAGACAACAAGGGAATACCTTAAGGAAGCTATAGAGCTGGAAGAGGACAGTTCAAACAGGTCCAGGTACTACCTGGAACTTGCAGAGCTTGTAAACAATCTGGAAGACGATCCCGAGCTTGTGCGAGAATATGCAAGGAATGCCATTGAGGACGACGAAAGTAACGGTCAGGCCTATATGCTGATAGGTCACCTTTATACCGAGGCAACCGATTGTTTTGAAGACGAGTTTGAACAGGAGACTGTTTACTGGGCTGCAGTTGATAAATTCATCGAGGCGAAGGAAGCGGATCCTGAACTGGAGGAACGAGCTAATGAATTTATTGAAGCATATGAGGCACGTTTCCCTGATCAAGAAACTCTCTTTTTCCATGATTTTGAAATAGGTGAATCCTACACAGTGGGTTGCTGGATAAATGAAACAACCACAGTGCGTGCCAGATAAGATTTAATATCCCATAAAAAAAACCTTCCCCGGGGAAGGTTTTTTTTATGGCCTGGCAAAGAGCAACAATGTCTGTAATTTTTTTTATCTTCGTGCGATAAATTTTAAAATCTTTTTATATTTCCAAAAACACCAGAAACATAAATGGGAACATTAGAGAACATAAGAAACAGGGCAGGGGTTTTGGTAACAGTTGTTATAGGATTGGCTCTGGTCGCTTTTATACTGGGTGATATACTTGGCACAGGAGGACAGTCCCTTTTCACAAGAACTCAGTTTGAAATAGCGGAGATCGCCGGAAAGTCAATATCTTACCAAAATTTCCAGGAGAGGTTTGACAATTTGGCCGAAATATACAGGCTAAACACAGGAGAAGAAAGCCTGGATGAGGGTACACGCAGCGAACTGCTGGACGATACCTGGGAGATGCTTTTACGTGAAATTATACTTGAGGAGGAATATCAGGAGATCGGCCTTGCTGTCACTTCAGAAGAGATGTACGACATGATACGTGGCGAGCATATCCACCCAATAGTACGCCAGCTTTTTACTGATCCTTCCACGGGGATGTTCGACGAGGAGCATGTTACGCAGTTCCTCAGGTCGATGGACCAGGACCCGTCGGGCCAGCAAAGGGCTTACTGGTTATATATTGAGAACGAAATTATGCGTGAGAGAAAGAAAACAAAATATAACAACCTTCTCAACAAAGGTCTTTATATTACCTCCCTTGAAGCTGAAAATGCTGCTCAAAACAGAAACAGGAGGGTTGACTTCGAGTTTATCTCAAAGCCTTACACAACTATAAGCGATGATGAGGTTGAGGTCAGCAACTCAGAGATCAGAAGATATTACCGCAGAAATAGTGATAAGTTTCACCAGGAGGCATCAAGGGATATAGAATATGTTTCATTTGATGTAGAGCCTTCCGAGGAAGACGATATTGAAGCCAGAGAGTGGATAGAGAATATAAAGGATGATTTCAGGGAAGTGGAAACTGACAGGCTTAGTCAATTTGTCAGGGCAAACTCTGATGAGCCTTTTGACCGTACTAATTACAGCTACGGCGAGTTACCCGATGAAATTAATGATTTTATGTTCAATGCCGATCCGGGCGACATTTACGGGCCTTATTTCGATGAAGGAGATAATACTTATAAGCTTGCCAGATTGGCAGAGATCAATTATATGCCCGATTCGGTAAGGGCAAGGCATATTCTCATTCAGCCCGACCGCGAGCTTTCACATGAGGAAGCCGATGAGCTGGCCGGGGAGCTGCTTGATAAGATCAACCGCGGCGAAAGTTTTGAGGAGCTTGCAATAGAGCACTCTCAAGACGGCGGATCTCGTTTTGAAGGCGGAGACCTCGGCTGGTTCAGTCAAGGTGAAATGATTGAAGAATTCAGCAGGGCAAGCTTTGAGGCTGACATTGGAGAAACTTTTATTGTGGAGACTGATTTCGGTTTCCATGTTGTAGAAATTTTAAACCGTTCAAGTGAGGTAAAAAAGGTACAGGTTGCCAAACTGGTACGTGAAGTTGTTCCGGGATCGGATACTTATCAGGAAGTATACCGCAAAGCGGTGGAATTTGCGGGCAACGCCAACACATATGAAGATTTTGTTAATATCATAGAAAAAGAGGGCCTTACCAAAAGAACTGCAAACAATGTGCGTGCATCTGACCGGAGCATTCCCGGGTTCGAATCACCACGGGAGCTTATAAGATGGGCATTTGAAGCTGAAGAACACGATGTTTCTTCCATACTGGAGCTTCAGGACAGGTTTGTAATTGCAGCTATTCCTGAAGTAAGAGAGGAAGGAACCCGGCCTTTGGAGGAAGTAAGGGATGAAATAGTTCGCTCCATAAGAAAGGAGAAAAAAGGTGAAAAAATTGCCGGCGAACTGAGAAGGCAAATTAATGAAGCAGGCTCCTTTGAAGAGCTTGCTCAAAGTTTAAACAAGCAAATTGAAGAGGCTTCCGGTATAAGTTTTACTTCATTCTCAGTTCCGGGAGCCGGAACTGAGCCGAAGCTCATAGGTGCAGCAGTTTCGCTTGAAAGCGGCGAAATGTCGCCTCCCGTTACTGGAGAAAACGGGGTTTATGTTGTAAGGTTAAATGACACTTACCTGACTCAAGAGCCCGATTATGAGAGGGAAAAAGAGCGGCTTCGGGATGCGGCACGGTCAAGGGTGAACAACGAAGCTTTTGAAGCTCTGAAAAAACTTGCAGATATAAAAGATAAGCGCTATAAATTCTTTTAAGCAGCACACAAACACAAACGACAAACTGGGGCGTCTCAAACAGCGGGACGCCCCCTGTTTTTATTGAGAATGACCCTTTTTAGTCGACATTGTCATGGAGATAGGAATTGTCCGGCCTTATCTTTGGTCCCTCCTCATCACTATCTGAAAGCGTATACCTGGAGACTTTGCAATCATTTGAAAATCCGCTAACGCTGATATCAATCTTTTTTCGCTTATAGGCAGGCTGATCCTCCAGCTCATCAATTTCCTCTTTTTCATTAATATTAAGGTATTTTTTATCCCTGAGCTTGCTTTGCGCCTCCTTTAGCTTCTGCAAACGGTTACCTGCGGTGGTTTCATCAACAGGCTTATAACTGCCGGTCTCCTCTTTTTCAGATTCTTCGGTTTGTCTGTTGTAATTGTCTTCAATATCAAACTCGATCTCCTTTTGCTTAACTTTAAATTCAAGCTCCGGGGAAGTATCCCCTATGCTTTCATCTGCAGGTGAAACAGGCTGATCTGCATCTCTGTCTTTTTCATTAAGAGGGGTATCCTCTAGCGGGATCTTTTCAGATTTGTTTTTCTCCTTGTACAACTCGGGAATTGTACCGGACTCAAAACCGGTAGCAATAATTGTTACCGATAAAGCTTTATTCAATGACACGTCACTGCAGGTTCCCCATATAATATTTGTGTTGGCTGCTGTCTCATTTGTAACATAGTCAGTAATATCTCCTATTTCGTCCATGCTGACCTCTTCGCTGCCGGAGGCAATATTCAGAAGTATATTCTTTGCTCCCCTTATATCATTATTGTTCAACAAAGGAGATGATATTGCTTCCTGTATGGCTTTAACAGCCCTGTTCTCACCTTCAGCGGCTCCCGAGCCAAGCAAGGCAACACCGCTGTTGGTCATAACGGTTTGAACGTCTGCAAAATCAACGTTAACATGACCGTGCACCGTTATGATTTCGGCTATTCCCTTGGCAGCGGAAGTAAGAACATTGTCCGCTTTTGAGAAGGCATCGCTCAGTCTGAGATTACCAAACACCTCCCTTAATTTTTCATTGTTTATAACAAGCAAAGAATCAACATGCTGCCTTATTTCCCTGATGCCGTTTATTGCCTGGTTTATTCTCAGCTGACCCTCGAACCGGAATGGTATTGTAACAATAGCAACAGTAAGAATACCCATTTCTTTGGTCGCTTTTGCTATAACCGGCGCTGCACCGGTTCCTGTACCACCACCAAGCCCGGCAGTAATGAAAACCATTTTGGTGTTGGCCTTAAGGCACTCGGTCACATCATCCAGACTTTCAATGGCAGCCTGTTTGCCTATCTCGGGTTTGTTACCGGCTCCCCTTCCTTCAGTTAAGGTTTCCCCAAGCTGAACCTTAACGGGTACCGGACTGTTGACCAGGGCTTGTGAATCTGTATTGCAAACTATGAAATTCACATCTTTTATTCCCATTTCAAACATGTGATTCACGGCATTACCCCCACCTCCGCCAACACCAAGTACTTTTATCATTGATGAACGATCGGCGGGCAGATCAAAGTTTATTAGTTCTTCGGCCATATAAAGAGAGTTTAGATTTTTTCACATTTATTTATTTGCTACATTTCCACATCTTCATCATCAAACAGATCGGTTATAGTTTTCTTAAGGTTATCAAAGAGGCTTTTTGAAGCTTTGCTTTTTTCACTGTCAGAGTCAGGCTGTTTTTCTTCCTCCTGATCTGTTTTAACCTCTTTTATTGCCGACTCGGCTTTCTGTTCCCTTTCGTAGAACTGATAACCCTTCAGGATCAGTCCCACAGCAGTTGAATAAGTCGGATGATTTACTTCCTGTTGTGCATCACCGGCCAGATGCTCATTGGGTAACCCAACCCTAACATCAAGACCCGTTTTGAACTTTACAAGCTGAGGCAAATGTCTTAACAAAGCACCGCCTCCGGTTATAACTATTCCGGCACTTAACCTCTCATAAAACCCGGAACCTTCTATCTCAAAAAGAGCAGCATCGATAATCTCTTCCATGCGGCTTTGTATTATATACGCCAAATTCTTAAAGGAGATCTCCTTCGGCTCTCTTCCGCTTATTCCGGGGATGGTTACCACTTTGTCTTCCGGGGCGATCTCTCCCAAAGCCGAACCGAACTGTTTTTTCAAAAGTTCCGCCTGACGGTGCAATATGGAGCAACCCTTTTTTATATCCTCGGTCACCACATTGCCGCCAAAGGGAATTACGGCTGTATGCCTTATAATACCGTCATAATACACAACAAGATCACTTGTTCCTCCCCCAATGTCAATAAGTGTAACACCGGCTTCCTTCTCATCTTCAGTCAGAGTTGCTTCAGCCGAGGCAAGGGGTTCAAGTATAAGGTCAATAATTCTCAAACCTGCCCTGCCGACACATTTTTCTATATTTTTTGCCGATGCCTGTTGTCCGATTACAATATTAAAATTCGCCTCAAGCCTTTTGCCGTTCATTCCAACAGGATTTTTAATCCCGTGCTCATTGTCGACAATGTAGCTTTGAGGCAGTACATGAATAATCTCTTCCCCGGTATCAATGGGAATTTTATGCATATCATTAATAAGGGCGTATATATCTTCCCTTGTTATTTCAGTATCATAGGAATCGCGGTTTATGTAACCCCTGTTGCGAATGCTTTTTATGTACTGGCCGGCAATACCGACAAAAACTTCATTGATATTACTAATACCCGCCTGACGCCAGGCTTCATCAACCGTTTTTTGGATTGCATTTACCGTTTCCTCAATATTTAAAATAGTACCTCTTTTTACTCCGGTTGATTCTGCCCGGCTAAGACCCAGAACATCTATCCTTCCCTTCTGGTTCTTCTGACCTATGATGGAAACGATCTTTGTCGTTCCAATATCGATTGCGGCCAGCATTTGAGTTTTCTTTGACGTCTGCATAAATATTTAGTTTTTTTACCTTCTGGTACAAACAACCTGATTATCAAATCTTAAATCTATTATTTCATAACTATTCCATCCTTTCTCTCCAAAATCATGATCATAAAGCGCCCTGAGCTTTTTAAACTTAACCTTATAATCTTTTATGTCTCCCAATTTTATAATGTGCGCACCAACCCTGGGCACAAGCTCAAAACCGCCATCTTCACGAACATAAACCTGAGTTATCTGCGAGCGCCAAAAATCATCGCTGTCAATAAACCTGGCAAGGGTATAAAGCTCCTCTGCAATACCTTCATAAGTTCCCGATCCGTCACTTTCGGAAAAGACTTTTTCGCCGGGATTGAGTTTATCCGGGATATGGCCGTTAGCTATAAGTACACGACTGGTGTATCTTGAAGAAACAGGAAGAACAACTCCTTCTTTATCAATATAATAACCATCTCCTTCACTGTCAATGATACGCAAAACCGGATCCCTTTGATAAACATCAACTACAAGCCTGCCGCCTGATGTTTTATATATATCCGTTTTTTTTACAAAGGGCTGACGGTCAACTGCTCTTTCAAGCTCTTTTGCATTTATTGAAGAAAGGGGATATCCCAGCAGATTTTCATTTTTTTCATTGAGTATTCCATTTATTTCTTCATTTGTTACAAAGGAATTTCCTGAACTTTCGGGAATCCTTACTTCAATATTTTCGCAAACCGCCTCTTCGTGCCTTGAGATCAAAAAGCCGGGCACTACAAAAAGATATGCAATAAAGATAACCCACCACGATATGATTTTAAATCTCTTCATTTCATATTTAATTTTTCAGTTTTCAGCCGTTTTTCCAAAGGTCCGACAAGTTTGTCAATGTCTCCCGCCCCTATTGTTACAAGCAGATCAAATTTGAAATTACCGATAATATTGAGCAATTCATTGTAATTACACATATACTTCTGTTTCAAATTAACTTCTTTAAAAATTATGCCCGAATTTACCCCTTCAATGGGAGCCTCCCTTGCCGGGTAAATATCGAGCAATATCAAACAATCCAGCATCTCCAGGCTCCGTGCAAATTCTTCGGCAAAATCCCTTGTACGGGAATAGAGATGAGGCTGAAATATGCCGGTAATTTTCCTGCCTGGATATATCTCCCTGAGTGAACTGATAAATGCATTAATTTCCTTAGGATGGTGTGCATAATCATCGATAAACACTATTTCGGGAGTGTTTATCCGAACATCCATACGGCGGGACACACCCTGAAAACTTTTTACAGCTTTTTTTACCTCCTCCCGTTTTACCCCGTTTATCAAGGCAACAGCCGATGCTGCAATAATATTTTCCACGTTTATTAATCCGGGCACACCTGTTTCAAGGCCTGTTATATTCCCTGAAGGGGTAACAAGATCAAACCTGTATAAACCGTTGCCGGTAATTCGTAAATTGACAGCATAATAATCGGCTTCTTCTTTGAGAGAATAAGAAAATACATTAGGGCCGGTGGAGAGATTTAAAATACGGGTCACATCTTTGTGCAGGAGCAGATCACCTTTTTCTTTTGCAACTCCTGCAAATTTGGTGAACGTTTCCTTAAGCTCACCGAAGCTTTTGTATATGTCAAGATGATCGGTATCAACAGATGTGATTACTGCCGATTTCGGTGAAAGTCTCAAAAGGGAACGGTCAAACTCATCAGCTTCGGCAACTATTATATCCGAATTTTCAGCCATCAGGAAATTGGTATTGTAATTCCTGGAAATACCTCCCAAAAACGCGGTGCAGTCGACTTGCGACTGTTTAAAAATATGGGCGGCCATTGTTGAAACAGTTGTTTTACCATGTGTACCTGCAACCGCAACCCCGCAGGCATTGTTGAATATCTTTCCGAGCAATTCAGCCCTTTTGAGGAGGTTGTAGCCATTTTCGCTGAAATATTTCAAAAGAGGGTTGCCGGCCGGTACTGCAGGAGTATATACAACCATAGTGGTGCCCCGGTTTTCCGGGAGTTTAAACTCCACCGGCAACCGGTCGGGTTCAGAACCGTATGTCATAACAACACCCTCGCTTTTAAGCTGGTCTGTCAGTGCAGTTTGCATACGGTCATACCCGGCCACATGTTTGCCGGTTTTTTTAAAATACCTGGCCAGGGCACTCATTCCAATACCACCTGCACCAATGAGATAAACATATTTGACCTTTTTAAGCTCCACCTCTGCTTTACCTTTTTATATACGACAATATTATCTCTGTGATCTTTTCAGCCGAATCACTCACAGACATTGCTTTTGCATTATTTTTCAACATCTCCAGCTTATCATCGTCTTTTATAAGTGACAATAGCTGAGGGACCATTTTTTGCTCCGCTTCACTGTCAGAGACCATCAATGCGGCATTTTGCCTTACCATGGACATGGCGTTTTTTTTCTGATGATCGGCGGCAACATTTGAAGAAGGGACGAGAATGGAAGGTTTTCCGGCATTTTGCAGCTCGGAGACTGTCAATGCCCCTGCACGTGATACCACAAGATCGGCAGCCGCATAAGCCAGGTCCATCCGCTCTATAAAATCAAAAAGATAAATATTTGATGCACCTGAGTCTTGCAGATCAGAAAAAGCATCTTCATAATAATTCATGCCGCATTGCCACAGTATATCTATCCCGGCACAGCCAAGCCGGCCGAGATTTTGACGCATTATTTTATTGATTATTCCGGCACCGCCGCTGCCGCCGAGAACAAGGAGAACTTTTTTATTCCCATTAAGACCGAAATAACTGTATGCATCACCTTTTTTCTTATCTGCATTTTGCAAATCTTTTCTTACCGGGTTGCCGGTGAGAACAATCTTATCGGAAGGAAAATATTTTTCCATGCCGCCATAGGCAACACAAACCTTTCTGGCTTTTCTTGCAAGAAACCGGTTTGTTATGCCCGCATGGGAATTCTGCTCCTGCAATACAAGCGGCACATTACTGCGTAAAGCGGCCAATCCGACCGGTCCGCTTGCATATCCGCCCACCCCCACCACAACATCGGGCCTGAAAGATCTAACTATTTTACCGGCCTTTACCATACTTTTAAAAAGCTTCGTAAAAAACTGTAAATTGCGAATCGAAAATGATCTGTGAAAACCCATAACCGGGATCCCCTCAATGCTGAAACCGGCCTCGGGCACTTTTTCCATCTCCATCCTCCCGTTTGCTCCCACAAACAATATTTCCAAAGCGGGATAAGCTTTCTTAAGCTCCCTGGCAATGGCTATTGCAGGGTAGACATGACCGCCGGTCCCGCCCCCGCTTATTATAACCCTGGCGCTTATGTTATCACCTTTTTTCATTGTATTTACAAAACTTTTTAAAGCCAAAATTCATACATTAGGGTTTATGCTGGCAGAAATATCTTCCGGCTCAATTCTCTGTTTAAGTATTGTTTCGGTATTTTCAACAAAATCTTCTCTTTTGTTGACACCATGACTAACACTCAGTATTATTCCAAATGCTATACTTGTGAACAGAAGAGAAGACCCTCCCATGCTGACAAGGGGAAGGGGCTGGCCTGTAACAGGCAGAAGGTTGACCGAGACAGCCATATTTATAATAGCCTGGAAAACAATTATCAAAGTCAGGCCAATAGCAAGAAACGCCGGAAATGTGCGTTCACTTTTTCGCACAATCACACCGGCACGGTAAAGAAGCCAAAGGTAAAAAAACAATATTGTCACACCACCCACAAGACCATACTCTTCAACAATTATTGCATAAATAAAATCGGAATAGGGATAAGGCAAAAAGTTGCGCTGGGTGCTTTTGCCGGGACCCTTTCCAATGACCCCGCCGGTGGCAATTGCAATCTTCGACTGCTCAACCTGATAACTGTCGGTTTCCTCTGTCCCCACATAATTGACAACCCTGCTTTTCCATGTACCTATCCGGCCTTCACTGTGGGTGTAAACGGCTACGGATATAAAAATGCCAACCAGCAGTATGCTGACACCCGCGAGCGATAGCAGATAGCGTGAGCGGATGCGTCCTATAAACATCAAAACCACACAAGTGGAAAAAAGAATAATTGCCGTTGAAAGATTTGCAGGCATGATCAAACCACAAACAATCAACACAGGCAGCAAAATGGCAAAAAATGAATGTTTCAGGTCTTTTATGTTGTTTTGTTTCATTGACAGCAACCTTGCAAGGTACATCACAAGGGATATTTTTGCCAGGTCACTTGTCTGCAATGTTATCCCAAGTCCGGGAAGCGTAAGCCAGCGTGTAGCCTCGTTAATGCTTGTCCCCATGAAAAGGGTTACCACCAGCATGACGGTTGAAATAAGCAAAAATAACTGGGAAAGCTTTGAATAGAGCCTGTAGGGAATAAGATGAACCACATAAATGATAAACAGACCGAGCATCAGTATTGAAAAATGCTTTATTATATAGTATGCCGTGTTACCGCCCTGAAACCGGTAAGCAAGAGTGCCGGTTGAACTGTATACTGCAAGCAGTGAAACGATCGAAAGGAATATAATTACCGACCATATAACCTTGTCGCCTTTCAGGTATTTGTTGAATATTTCAGACATAACCAATTATTTATAAATTTCTCACACACTTTTTAAATTGATTACCACGGTCTTCAAAGTTTTCAAACAGATCAAAACTTGCACATGCCGGCGACAGCAACACGGAGTCGCCCTCTTTTGCCAGGTAATAGGCACTCCTGACAGCCTCCTCCATAGAAGTTGCCTCCACTATTGTGGGAACAACATCAACAAAAGCAGAACGTATTTTGGAGTTATCCTTTCCAAGGCAAACAACAGCCCTGACCTTATCCTTCACAAGGGGAGAGATCATAGAATAATCATTCCCTTTGTCAACACCTCCGGCTATCCATACTACTCCTTTATGCATACTTTCAAGGGCATACCAGGTGGAGTTGATATTGGTCGCTTTTGAATCATTTATGAAATCGATCCCCCGGATACGCAAAACATGCTCCAGCCTGTGCTCTACCCCTTCAAAACCGGAAAGGCTTTCACGAATTATTTCTTTGCGGATCCTCAGGATCTGTCCGGTTATCCCCGCCGCCATAGAGTTATAAGTATTATGCCTTCCTTTCAGTGCCAAATCGTCTTTTAACATAATTAATTTGTCGTTTATGGTTTTTATGACAATATTTTTACTTTCCAGCCATGCACCCTGATTACCCGGCAGCTTTTCAATTGAAAACGGCAAAAGCTGCGCCTGTATATCTCTTTTTTGCACCTCTTCGTTCAACACAGGATCATCGATACAATAAACAAAAAAGTTTTCCCGGCTCAGATTTTTTGCAATGCGGAACTTTGAATCTGTATAAACACCCATATCGTTGCCGTAACGGTCAAGGTGATCAGGAGTTATGTTCATTAAAACTGCAATATGGGGATTGAAACTTACAATCCCGTCAAGCTGAAAACTGCTGAGCTCGATAACATAGAAATCATAATCGGCTTCAGCCACCTGCATTGAAAAACTTTTTCCCACATTTCCGGCAAGTGCCACATTCAGTCCGGCCTTTTTCAATATATCGTATATTAGCAATGCAGTAGTTGTCTTTCCGTTGCTGCCGGTAACACCGATTTTAATACCGGAAGCGAATCGTGAGGCAAACTCTATTTCTGAAATAACGGGCACTCCTTTTTCATAAAGACTGCGCACTATGGGGATATTGTCAGGTATACCGGGACTCTTAACCACCTCGCGGGCATTCATGACAGAGGCGGCTGAATGTTTCCCCTCCTCCCACTCAATACCGCTGGCAACAAGAATATCCCGGTATAAAGGCTTTATAACCCCCGAATCCGAGAGGAATACATCATACCCCTTTTTCTTTGCCAGAACAGCGCAACCGGTTCCGCTTTCACCTCCGCCCAGTATGACTACTTTTTTATCCATTCAGCAATAATTATTATCTTACCTTTAAAGTAAGTACCGCAAGAACAGCCAGAAAGATCCCTACAATCCAGAAACGTGTAACTATCTTCGCCTCCGGGTAACCCTTCAGCTGATAATGATGATGAAGAGGCGCCATTTTGAATATCCTCCTTCCTTCACCATATTTCCTTTTGGTGTATTTGAAATAACCCACCTGTATGAGTACCGAAAGACTTTCAACAAAAAAGACACCGCAGAGGATAGGTATCAGCAACTCTTTTCTTATTAGAATAGCATAAACAGCAATAATACCTCCGATTGACAGGCTGCCGGTGTCGCCCATAAATACCTGTGCCGGATATGAATTATACCATAAAAACCCGATAGCCGCACCGGTAAAAGCGCTCATGAATATAACAAGCTCTCCGGTATAGGGTATATACATAATATTGAGATAATCGGCATATATAATGTTACCTGACAGATATGCAAGTATTCCGAGGGTAATCCCGATGATTGTAGACAACCCCGTTGCCAGTCCATCGAGCCCGTCAGTCATATTGGCTCCGTTTGAAACGGCTGTTACCACTATTATTATTACTATTACAAAAACAACCCACCCCCACTTGCCAGCCTTCTCCCCGAGAAACCATAAAAACTTTGAATAATCAAGCTCATTGTCTTTCAAAAAAGGTATTGTAGTTATGGTATCCTTTACGTCCCGGGTAACATATCCGGAAGAGCGGGTTACCTCCTCATAAGTCTGGGCTTCTTCAATCCCCTCCTGCTCCTCATCCATCATAACCCTTTCACGTACAACAATGTCGCTGCTCAAATACATTGTCAATCCGACAACCAGCCCGAGAGTAACCTGGCCCAGTATTTTAAGCTTCCCGCTCAGGCCCTCCTTATCCTTTTTGAATACCTTTATATAGTCATCGGCAAAACCGACCAGTCCGAGCCAGATAGTTGTGAAAATCATAAGCCGGACATACACGTTTTCAAGATTTCCAAACAAAAGTGTGGGGATCAGAATTGAGATAAGTATAATTATCCCGCCCATTGTGGGTGTACCCTCTTTGCGCAGCTGCCCTTCCAGTCCGAGATCCCTGATACCCTCACCTATCTGCTGCCTCTGCAAATATTTTATCACGCCTTTGCCAAACAAAAGAGAAATGGCCAGCGAAGTTATAACAGCCATTGCAGAACGGAAGGTTATGAACTGAAATACTCCCGCTCCCGGAAAATCTATACTTTGTAACCAGTCAAACAAATAATGCAGCATTATACTATTTTTTTGCTGTAGTTTTGAATATTGATTCTATAACTTCCCTGTCATCAAAATGATAACGCTCACCTTTTACTTCCTGATATGTTTCATGGCCTTTACCAGCAACCAGGACAATGTCACCGGGGGAAGCCATCATACATCCGGTCTTTATGGCTTCCGCCCTCCCTGTAATGCTAAGCACTTTTGACATCTGATCTTTTTCAACACCTTCCATCATATCCCTTATGATCACTTCGGGATCTTCATTGCGTGGATTGTCGGAGGTGAGTATCACAATATCGCTGAAACTAATTGCTATGCCAGCCATAACAGGCCGCTTGGCTTTATCCCTGTCACCTCCTGATCCTACGACGGTTATAACACGCTGTTGTTTGTTTTTAAGCTTGTCTACAGTTTTTAATACATTTTCCAGTGCATCGGGTGTGTGTGCATAATCCACTATTGCGGTCACATTATTATCCGAACGGATATATTCGAATCTCCCGGGCACCATGTTAAACGAGCTGGCAATCTGAAGCACCCTCTCCCTGTCAGCTCCAAGCAAATCAGAAACAGCATATATCCCCAGCAAATTGTAAGCATTGAACTCACCTATAAGGTGGGTCCACAACTCGGTGCCTTCAATATTGATAAGGGTCCCGTCAAAGCGGCTCTCAACTATTCTGGCCTTATAATCGGCCATAGACCTGACTGCAAAAGTTTTTTGCTGCGCCACGGTATTTTGAACAATTACGGAAGCATTTTTGTCGTCGGCATTTACCAGGGCAAACGCATTTTGGGGAAGATTATCAAAAAACTCTTTTTTAGATCTCAAGTAGCTTGCAAAATCACTGTGATAATCAATATGGTCATGAGTTATATTGGTAAAAACAGCGCCAGTAAAAAAAAGTCCGGAAATCCTTTTCTGGGCGATGGAATGAGAGCTGACCTCCATGAAACAATATTCACAACCCCGGGAGACCATTTCTCCGAGAAGCCGCTGAAGCATCAGTGAATCCGGCGTAGTATAAAAAGCGGGGATACTACTGTCATTAATAAAATAATTTACCGTTGAGATCAAACCCGCTTTATACCCAAGCTGCCTGAAAAGCCTGTGCAGGAGAACCACTGTGGTTGTCTTTCCGTTTGTGCCGGTTACACCAACCACCTTTAATTGCTTTGAGGGATATCCATAAAACGCGGAGGCTATTTTCCCCATTTCCCGGGCCGTATCCCCAACCCTTATGTATGTAATGTTCCCCGGCCTCTGCTGAGGCAGTTTTTCACAAACAACTGCAACCGCCCCCTTCTCTGTAGCTTCGTTAATATAATCATGACCGTCATATGCCATACCTTTTACAGCAAAAAACAGACACCCTTTTTCAGCCTTTCTTGAATCGGATACCAAAGAGCTAACCTCTTTGTCCTCATCTCCGGTAATTTCCACAACTTCGGCCGGAATTATTATTTCATTCAATTTTGGCATTAGCAGCTCATTTTAAATTAACTCATTCATTTCGGCTCATCCTGATAACAATCCTGTCTCCCTCGCTTATATGTTTGCCCGGCGCCAGAGACTGGTCAGCCACCCTGCCCCTGCCCCTTGCCTCCACCTTTAATCCTTCATTTTCAAGAAGATAAACTGCATCCTTGAGAGACATATCAACCACATTAGGTACTGTTCCCGGTATATGCATTATCTGTCTCAGCTCAACTAACGAATCGCGCCTGAAGGTTGAAACCCACGGGGAAATTTCACCGCTGTCGTTATCGTCATCATTATTATTGCCTGCCATCATATATTTAATGTTCAAAGTGGCTAAAACATTGCTCAGATCTGAAAAATTTCCGGATTTGGAAAAAGGAGGCTCTGAAAGACCGTCGGCCTTTTGGAGGGGATCGTGCATATCCAGTCTGGTGGCATATACCTTATCGGCAATTTCCCTGAATACAGGGCCGGCAACCAGATTGCCGTAATAAACATTTTTGGTGGGTGAATTGACAACCACTATACATGAATACATCGGATCATCTGCAGGAAAATAGCCAACAAATGAGGCCTGATAGCTGACCATTTCATCGCGACGATATCCGTACTTTTCATTGGCTATCTGGGCTGTTCCGGTTTTTCCGGCTATACTGTACTGGGTATTTCTCAAATTGCTTGCAGTACCGCTATCGACCACACCCTCAAGCATACTCTGGACACTCTTTATTGTGGAGGGTGAAGCAACTGAAGAATTTATAATTTCAGTGGGTATTTTCCTGAGCGTCTCACCGTGTGATTTGATGGCTGAGGCAAACCTGGGGCGAACCATTTTCCCGTCATTGGCAATTGCATTGTAAAATGCAAGAATCTGCAGCGGGGTTAGCCTTACTTCATACCCGATTGACATCATTGGCAATGAAACACCCGACCACAAATTATCACCCGGATACTTAATTTCCGGTGCTCCCTCCCCCCTTATCTCCACCCCGAGCTTTTCATTCAGATTCATCTCATAGAGGTGATTAATGAAATCTCTTTCATTTCGACCATAATACTGATCTATCAATTTGGCAACTCCCACATTGGAGGAAACTTCAAAAGCCTCCCTTACGGAAATTTTGCCCAGGCCTCCTTCCTCTCCGTCTGATATCGTCTGGTCGTAAAAGCTTACTCTGCCGTCACCGGTATCAACTGAATCTGACGGACTTACAAAACCGTCTTCCATTGCCGCCATCAGTGACATAAGCTTGAAGGTTGAACCCGGCTCCGTACTTTCACCAACGGCAAAATTATAAGCTTCAGAATAACTTCCGTCACTGTTTCTTTTAAGGTTGGCTATAGCCTTAACCTTACCAGTTTGCACCTCCATTAAAACAGCTGTGCCGTGATTTGCCCTGTGACGCCTCAATTGTCTCAAAAGAGCGTTGGTAGCCACATCCTGCACCTCTACATCTATTGTTGATACTACATCATAGCCGTCCCTGGGCTCAACCTCATTGCGGTCATTAAGGGGCATCCAAACATTCCCCGATATCCTCTGCATCAGTTTCAGACCGACTACCCCGCTTAAATGCTCATCATATGCCCCTTCAATACCAACTACATTCCCTCCCTCGTCTTTGGTTGTATAACCTATTGTCCTTGAGGCAAGATTGCCGTGTGGCAATATGCGCCTGTCATTCTGAACCACTATCAGTCCACCGGTATTTCTGCCCAGACGAAACATAGGCAAGTTTTTAACCTCGCTGAGCTTATTGAATGAGACACCTCTTTTGATCAGGTAATAACGCCTGTTTTCCCGCCTTGCCTGTAAAAGTTCACTCTTATAGGCAGATGCCGGTTTGTCGCCAAATAACCGTTGCAATCCCAGGGCAAGTGAATCAATATTTGAATAGAAAATCTCATCAGTGAGTCCTCTTGCCCTGAGATCCACCCTTATATCGTAATAGGGAAGCGACGTGGAAAGCAGGCGGTTATTGGCATCATAAATATCCCCCCTGTTAGGCTCAATAATAATATCCCTTAAAATAAGATTTTCAGCCTTTTCTTCCCATTTAGCACCCTCTGCAAACTGAATCCAGAAAATCTTACCGATTATAACAAGTGCAAAAGCCAGCACAAAGATATAAACAATTCCTACACGCCATATTATGTCTTTTTTCAGTGACATAGCACAATTATTCTTTTACAACAATTTTTACAGGTGGCTCCAAAGATTCCTCAATATCGAGATCCTCCTTTTCAAGCAACCTTAGCACTTCCGACTGCCTGCTGATATCCATCAATTCGGCAGAAACGGTTATGGCCTTGGCACGCAAGTGCTGCAGCTCAGACTGAAGCTCACTTTCCTGTCTGACAAGCTTTTCGGCATGATAGCGATTTCCAATGTAGATAAATGCAAGCAGGGTCAAAAAAACGATATAAGGAAGCTGCCTTATCACAGAACTGCGGGTTATAAGGCTCCCGTCTATGAGTTCCTTTAAAAACCCTTTTCCAGAAGGTTTATGATCGTGTTGTTCCTGTTTTCTCTCTTCTTCAAATTCTATTTGTTCACCGTAAAGAGACATAACCGTATTTTTTTATTTATCCAACCAATAAACAATTATTTCTGGTGAGTTTGCCTCAACAATTTCAACTAAAAAACGCGCTCTGCAATTCTCAGCCTGGCACTGCGCGCCCTGTTGTTTTCTTTAATCTGTGATTCATCCGGAACTATCACCTTTCTGTTAACCGGCCGGAAAGGTGATTTCGGTTCACCGTAAAAATCTCTTTCCAGCTTTCCCTCTACATTTCCGGCCCTCATAAAATTCTTGACTAACCTGTCTTCGAGAGAATGATAAGAAATAACTACCAACCTGCCGCCCTTTTTCAGAGTTGAGAGAGTTTCGCCGAGCATCTCCCTGAGCGAATCAACTTCTTTGTTTATCTCTATACGGAGCGCCTGAAACACCTTTGCATAATATTTATTCCGTTGTCTGGGCGAAATTCTTTCCGGAATACAACTGTCAACTATCCTCACCAGACCCTGAATTTCTTTAATGGGCTGCTTTTCCCTTGTCTCTGCAATTGCCCGTGAAAGCTTCCTGCTATTTTTCAGCTCTCCGTACCGGAAAAAAACCTCTGCCAATTGCTCCGGCTTATAACCGTTTACAACATCGGCGGCCGTTGTTGAGCTGCTCTTGTTCATTCTCATATCCAGAGGCCCTTCCATACTGAAGGAAAAACCTCTTTCCGGTTCATCGAAATGATGGGAAGATACTCCCAGGTCAGCGAGTATACCATCAACTTCATAAATTTCATAATAACGCAAATAGTTTCGAAAAAACCGGAAATTGCCGCTTATGAACAAAAACCTTTTGTCATTAATTTTTTCTGCCTCGGTCATACTGTCCTGATCCTGATCAAAAGCAACAAGGCGCCCCCCTTTCAGCTTTTTCAGGATTTCCGCAGAATGGCCTCCCCCGCCGAATGTGAGATCAACATAAACTCCCCCCTGACGAAGCGCCAATCCGTCAATGCTTTCCCTTAAAAGAACAGGTTTGTGATAAGCCATTGCCTATTGTTTTTGATCCTGGTCTCCCAAAATTTTTTCAGCCAGACTGGCAAAATCATCGGCATCATCCACGACCTTTTCATAAAACTCCCTGTTCCATATCTCAATTTTACCATCCTGTCCCGCCAGAATGGCCTCTGCTCCAATTTCCGCCTGATCCAAAAGTCTTTTGGGGATCAGCAATCTGTTATTGCCATCAAGCATTATTTCAGCCGTTCCTTTATAAAATCCCCTTATAAATCTGCTGTGCTCCTTATTATAAGGATTGATTCTCTCCCTGATCAGTTCGTTCTGACGCTGCCATTCATCCATCGGATATAATACAAGACACTTCTCAAATATGTCTTTTTTCACAACGAACCTGTCGAGGGCAGCAGCCGGCATCTGCCTTTTGAAAGCCGAGGGCAGGACTATCCGACCCTTGGCATCAACTTTGCACAAAAAATCACCGATAAAGCCAGCCATAACACAACAATTTTACAAAGTAAAAATATATAAAAATTTTCCACTTTCAACCACTTTATCCCATTTTTTTCCACTTTGTTAATAACTTTTTTGAAAAATCATTTTTATCTTTTACTATCTTCCCTGTCTGTCAAAATATTTAACAATTTTAAGCGGATTGATTTTTACCCCATTGTTTGAACCCAGGTCCAGTTTTTGGGATATAAAGGCAATTATTTTTGTAATTTTAAAGTTTTATTTTTTAAAAATGTTTTGTGTTAAATGGAAGAGCAAACAGTGAAACAAAAAGTTGAGCTGGTGGATGTCGACCGTATATTCAGGGAGAAGAACCCCCGGCTTTATAAATTGCTCCCAGGGTTCATAACCGGTTTTATTAAACGGATCATTCACCAGGATGAAGTAAACGAAGCACTGACAAGGTACCATGACCGGTACGGGGTCAGCTTTGTTAACAGCATTCTTGACTATATGGATATTCAATATTCGGTAACCGGGGAGGAAAACATTCCCGGAGAGGGGAGGTTTATCTTTGTTTCAAATCATCCTCTCGGGGCACTGGACGGGATGATATTCATTGAAATTATAGGGAAGCATTTCAAAGAAGTCAGGTTTATTGTTAACGACATTCTTTTGAACCTTAAGAATCTCGAATCGATCTTTGTGCCTGTAAACAAACATGGCAAGCAATCGTCAGAATATGCAAAAAGGATCGAGGATGTTTACAGATCGGATGCTCAGGTGCTGTACTTTCCCGCAGGAATGTGTTCAAGAAAAGTAGGAGGCAAAATAGTTGATCTTGAGTGGAAAAAAAGTTTTATTAAAAAAGCTGTTGATCATAAACGTGATATTATTCCCATGCATTTCAGCGGCCAAAATTCTAAATTTTTCTACCGTCTGGCAAATTTAAGAAAAACGCTGGGTATTAGCGCAAACATTGAATTATTCTTTTTTCCCGATGAAATGTTTAAGCAAAAACGAAAAAAGATTGATGTAAAAATAGGGAAGCCTATACCCCATACATTACTGGACAACTCAAGGAGTCGCTCCGAATGGGCCAAATGGGCCAGTTATGTTAAAAAAGTTGTTTATGATATGGGGGGCGTTGATCTTGCATAAAGTTTTTATTATTTTGGTTAAATTTGAGAGGATTTAATTATGCCGGTCCGGCAACAAAAAGACCGGCTTTTACCGCCGGTCCCGGATCCGGCAAAACGAAACAGGCTTTATTGTGTTTTAAATGCCGGCTAAATAAACCTAATTAAAGATGCAAAGTATCATACCACCAGTTGACAGGAACAATATAAAAGCCGAATTAAGTGCGGCTAAATTCATCAGAAAAACAAACAATGCAAATAATGAGCTCTACATTGTAACCTCAGGCGATTCGCCCAATATAATGAAGGAAATAGGTCGCCTTAGAGAGCTCAGTTTCAGGCATGCCGGCGGAGGAACAGGTAAAGATATTGACATTGACAGTTACGATACACGGGAGGATCCCTATAAGCAACTTATTGTATGGGACCCCAAGCACAATGAAATTCTCGGAGGATATCGCTTTTATATTCCGCCTGCCGATAAGCAGATTGATCCTTCAAAACTGGCAACTTCAAAACTGTTCGATTTTTCAGAGACATTTAAAAAGGATTATCTCCCTTACATGATTGAACTGGGACGCTCATTTGTACAGCCGGCCTATCAGAGTACTTCAAGGGCAAGAAAAGGGCTTTTTGCCCTTGACAACCTGTGGGACGGTCTGGGTGCCATCGTTGTAGACAATCCTGAAATGAGGTACTTTTTCGGCAAAGTGACCATGTATCAAAAATTTAACAACCAGGCTCGAAACCTGATACTATATTTTCTCAACAAATATTTTGCAGACAACGAAAAGCTGGTTACCCCGAAAAACCCGCTGGATCTTGACATTGATGACGAATCAATGAAATCGGTCTTTACGGGCAAGAATTACAGGGAAGACTATAAAATTCTTTCTCACAAAGTAAGAAGTTACGGGGAGGTTATTCCGCCACTTATAAATGCCTATATGAACCTTTCGCCTTCAATGAAGGTGTTCGGGACCGTTATTAACAAAGATTTCGGGAATGTTGAAGAAACAGGCATTATGATCACAATTAGTGATCTTTACAAAAAGAAGGTGGAAAGACATGTTTCAACATACCAGAGGGTAAAATACTATATCCACACCAACCTTTAAACGGCTCAATAAGCCCGGGTTTCTTTTGATTCAATGAAATTTATAAAAGATGAGTTAACTACCTTGTTGCCTCCAGGTGTGGGATAATCGCCGGTAAAATACCAGTCGCCACGGTCATTGGGACATGCTGTATGAAGATTTTCGATCGACTGGAAAACCACATCCACTCTAATTTTTAAGTCGACAGGCTTCAGCAATTCTGCTATTTTAAGGGAAATCTGACCGGTAGTGAAAGGTCTGTAGATCTCCTTTACATAGTTTACAATTTTATCTGCAGGCAAACCTTCCTGCTGCTTTGACTTTTTATATATTTCATTTATAGTATTCTCCCTTCCCGTTTCCTTCAGCAATTCAATAGCCGCTCTGAATGCGACAAAATCACTCAGTTTTGTCATATCAATGCCATAACAATCGGGGTACCTGATCTGAGGTGAAGATGATACCACAATGATCCGTTTCGGACCAAGGCGGCCCAGTATCTTCAATACACTTTTTTTGAGTGTGGTGCCTCTCACTATTGAATCGTCAATTATTACAAGGTTATCTTTTCCTGGTTTTATGGTGCCGTATGTTATATCGTACACATGTTCGACAAGATCCTCACGCCCCTTCTGCTGTGTTATGAATGTGCGAAGCTTTACATCCTTGACAGCTATATTCTCAACCCTCGGCCGGCGACCAATTATTTTTTTTATTTCCTTCTCTGAAAGATCGCGGCCCCCTTCAATTATATCCCTGGCCTTCTGTCTCATCATATGTTCTTCAACACCTTTAACAAGTCCCAGAAAAGCAGATTCGGCCGTATTGGGAACATATGAAAAAACGGTATTGTCCAGCTCTTTTCCAACAATATCCATAACTGCAGGGGTAAGAAGTTCGCCCAGTTTTTTTCTTTCACTGTAAATATCCCTGTCACTTCCCCTTGAAAAATAAATTCTCTCAAATGAACATGACTTACGGGGAGCAGGTGACCTGACAAGCTCCTCTCCCACATTCCCGTCTTTTGATATAATAAGTGCATGACCGGGTTTAAGCTCATTAACCTTATCAGATGCAACATTCATAACTGTCTGTATAACGGGTCTTTCAGAAGCGGCAACTACCATCTCCTCGTCATAATAATAAAATGCCGGCCTTATTCCCCAGGGATCCCTGTTTACAAACATATCTCCGTGACCCAGTATGCCGGTTATAACATACCCCCCGTCCCAGTCACCGCTGGAATCCATAAGGATCTTCTTCAAATCCAGGCTTTTTTCAATCAACCCTGAGATCTCTCTTGTTGGCACACCCTCTTTTTTATACCTACGATAAAGAATCTGGTTTTCCTCATCAATAAAATAACCCATTTTTTCAAGCACCGTAACCGTATCGGTATATTCTTTGGGATGCTGTCCCAGTTCAATAAGACGGGAAAAAAGCTCTTCCACATTGGTGAGATTAAAGTTCCCCGCCAAAACAAGATTCCTTGACTTCCAGTTATTTTCGCGCATTACAGGGTGCACATACTCTATACTGTTTTTACCGAAAGTCTCATATCTGAGGTGCCCCATGTAAATATTGCCGGCAAAGGGGATATTGCTCAGGGCATAGGAAGCGTCATCTATTAATCCCGGATGTTTCTCCTTTACTTTTTGAAAATGGGAATGGATATTTTGAAAAACATCATTTATAGAAGTTGAGGTATTTGAACGCTGGCGAAATATATAAGGCTTGCCGGGCTCGCGGTTTAATTTCAGGCTAACTACCCCGGCTCCGTCCTGGCCCCGGTTTCGCTGTTTTTCCATCAAAAGATACAGCTTGTTTAGTCCATACATCCAGGTACCGTATTTCAGCTGATAATATTCCAGAGGCTTTAAAAGACGTATTACTGCTATTCCGCAGTCATGGGTTAAAAGATCAGACATTGGTAATATTGGTAAAAGTTATATGGCTTTTGCATACACATGATATGGTGAATTCCTGAAGCTACCGGTAGCCGGTTTTTTAATCATTGTTCTCCTCAAGAGGGGGAGGATCAATATATGTACTTACTATAAAAGCACGCGGATAATCTTTATCAATTTCCGAGAGTACCTTAAGAGCCTGGCTTTTTGTTCTGAAATCACCCACATAAACCTTAAAGTTGGGCTCGTCATAAACCAGATGAGCTTCAATGTCGGGATACTTCTCATAAAATTCCGCTCTTGCATTAGTGGCATTATTACGTGCTTCATGTCCCGACTCTGAAAAAATCCTGATCCTGTAGCCGGGTATACCCTCCTTCTCGCTGTTAATGAAAGCATGTCTTTTGAGCAGCTCTTCCAGACGTGAGTCCTGCATCACATTAACCTCCCCCTTGCCGCTCCTTTCCTGTGCAAAAACCTCCCCGTCGGATAGGCAGTAAATTCCAGCGAAACACAAAATTGATAACAAAACAATATTAATTCTTGTCATAAGCTTTCAAATGCCGTTAAAAAAAAGCGCTCCTGCAAACTTCATTCCCTCCCCGTTTAAAAATACGGGGTAAAATTATAAAAAATTACTTTAACCTGAAATCTCACTCTAAAAACGCAAACATTTGCAAATTAGTTTGATTAATTTCATTAAACACTCTCTACTGCCAACCCCGGGCAAACAGCTTTATTTTGCAAACGAATTGACAATGGGGGGTTAAAAGTCAAGAGGAACAGTTTCTTTGACCTCAAGGGTGCGGGGTACAAGAAAAGCCCTGAATTTTATTTTTCCCTCAACGGTAACAGTAGCACTCCTCTCAAACAAAAACCTCATTATTGCAACTCTCCCGCCTGAAAAATCTTCAATATCAATATTAACGTTTAAAGGATAAACGGCGGATGAACGTCCCTGAATTACAACATCTCCCATTTCGGTTATTTTGCCGAGCTGCCTGTTGTTGAGAAAAACATCAATATCCGCATCAACAAGACGCACCCGGAAAGCATTGGGATTATCGACAGGAACATGCAGCTCCAGTTCAATGCCTTTTTCACCGAATCCTATGAACTCAAAATGCTCAATCTCGCCGACTTCGATCTCTTCAATTTTTGTGCAACCGGCCGATAAAAGGATCAGGAACCCCAAAAAAGCAAAAAAGTAAATCCGGTAAAGGGTCATTGATAAAATTTTAATTTGAAAGGGGAAAAATAATAAAAAAAATTGAATTGCATCCGGTCAAGGGAACAGCTGAAGAAAAATTCGGAATCTGCACAATTATCTCAACAATACTTCCCTGCACAATTTTACCGGGAATTGCATGAATAGCAATATTGATGATCTGGATGTGGCCGGGATTCGAGTTGGGACCTGGCGCACCCTTTACCTGAATTAATGATCAGCTTTCCAGGGCCTCAATTACCTCGTCGGTAATTTCAAGGTTGTGGTATACATTCTGTACATCGTCGTCTTCCTCAAGCTCTTCAATTACCTTGAGCACCTTGAGGGCATCGTCGCGCTCCAGCTGTTTGTATTCAAACGGTATTCTCCTGAGTTCGGAGTTTTCCGGCTCGATACCCATTTCTTCAAGTTTTTTTCTCACCTTTCCGAATGATTCAAGTGAAGTGGTTATAGAAAGGGAGTTGTCAAAATATTCGATATCTTCGGCACCTGCGTCAATAACTTCAAGCTCAAGCATTTCCCTGTCACCAACAGCTTCTTTATCAATGGTAATAGAGCCTTTTCTCTCAAAAAGGAAGCTGACAGAACCGCTGGTAGCCAGGTTGCCTCCCTTTTTATTGAAAATGGCTCGTATATTACCTACAGTTCTTTGATTATTATCTGTTAATGACTCGATAAAAACGGCTATTCCATGGGGAGCATAACCTTCGTAAGTTATCTCCTGGAGATTTGATGAATCTTTGTCGGCTTTACTGATGGCCCGTTCAATATTGTCTTTGGGCATATTGGCCCCTTTTGCATTGGCAATGGCCATGCGAAGACGCGAATTTTTCGCCGGATCGGCTCCTCCTTCCTTTATGGCTATTTCTATCTCTTTGACAAGCCTTGAGAAGAGCTTTGAACGCCTTGCATCCTGCGCCCATTTTTTCCTTTTAATTGAAGACCATTTATTGTGTCCAGCCATATTCTATTGCCTGAAAGTTTAACATTAATTTTTGCCAAAAATACAAGTCTGTAAAATTGCACTTTTTTTACAAACTATTATACCCCCGTCTTTATTTTAAAGACTTATTCTGCAATCTTAAAGAAAAGCTGCCGTTATTTAATATCCGGAATGCAATATGTATCTTTGCATAAATCTCTCAATAAAAGATGCTAAAAGAAAAACCCGTAAATAAAACAAACCCGGCCGCTCATGTAACTCCTGCCGAATATGGGAGGGTGTATATAGAAACTTTCGGTTGTCAGATGAATGTAAGTGACAGCCAGGTGGCAGTTTCGGTATTGAAGAAGAAGGGGCTGGAGGTTACAGACAACATTGGCGAAGCTGATGTTATCCTTGTAAACACCTGCTCAATAAGAGAAAATGCTGAAAAGAGGGTTTGGGGGCGTCTGCAGGTTTTTGCAGGGGAAAAAAAGAGGCGGCCCGGGGTAATAGTGGGGGTAATAGGATGCATGGCTGAACGACTTAAGAGTCAACTCCTTGATAATAGCGCAACTGTTGATATAGTGGCAGGTCCGGATGCATACCGCAAGCTGCCCGAACTGATCGAAGAGGCCTCTTCCGGCCAGCAGGCAATAAATGTATTGCTCAGCCGTGAAGAAACATATGCTGATATAGAGCCTGTCCGTTCAGGGAAAAACAATGTTACCGCATTTGTCTCTATTATGCGGGGATGCAACAATTTCTGCTCGTACTGTGTTGTCCCCTTCACAAGGGGCAGGGAAAGAAGCCGTGCCCCCTCCACAATTCTCGGGGAAGTGAGGACTCTGATAGAAAATGGATACAAAGAGGTGACCCTTTTGGGGCAAAATGTCAACTCGTACAGGTGGACTGACTCTCAGGGAGATGAAGTTATGGATTTTCCCGAACTGATCGAAAAAGTGGCCCTCCTGTCTCCCGATCTCAGAGTACGTTTTTCCACATCACATCCGAAAGATATAAGCGACAAGCTGCTTTACACCATAGCAGCACACAAAAATATATGCAAACACATTCACCTGCCGGTGCAATCGGGCAGCAGTCGTATACTGAAACTGATGAACAGGGCTTACACCCGTGAAAGTTATATGGAAAGGATCAATGCTGTAAAAACTATAATTCCCGGTTGTACAGTTACAACTGATATTATAGCAGGCTTTTGCTCGGAAACTGAGAAGGATCATCAGCAAACCATTTCACTTATTAAAGAGGCAGGTTTTGATTTTGCATTTATGTTTAAATACTCGGAACGCCCCGGAACACCTGCCGGAGATAAACTGACCGACGATGTGGCGGAAGAGGTAAAAACAAGAAGGCTCAACGAGATTATAGAACTGCAAAACAGCTTGTCAGCAGAAAGTAAAAAAAATGATCTGGGAAAAGTTTATAAAGTGCTGGCCGAAAGTTTTTCCAAAAAATCAGAAAATGAGCTTTTCGGACGCACCTCACATAACAAGTCAGCAGTATTTCCCAAACAGAATTACCAACCGGGTGATTATGTAAATGTGAAAATTACAGGTCACACCTCGGCAACACTGATAGGCTGTCCGGAAAAAACCTTGTCACCGGTGCTCTAGACAGCAGAGCTTTAGGATAATTAATTGCTCAGCTGGCGGCCGGCAGGTAATCATTGGCAGGTCTGCACGGCTACTTCTCAACCTTTATTTTCAATTCCTTTAGCTGCTCCTGTGATATAGGAGAAGGAGTGTTTATCATCACATCACGGCCGGCATTGTTTTTGGGAAATGCAATATAATCGCGAATTGATTCAGACCCGCCAAACAAAGCCACCCAGCGATCGAAACCAAAAGCGATCCCTCCGTGAGGGGGAGTGCCATAGCGCAAAGCATCCATAAAAAAGCCGAACTGCTCGCGGGCCTGCCTGGGAGTAAAGCCCAGAATTTCAAACATTTTTTGCTGCAATTGAGAATTATGTATCCGAACAGACCCCCCCCCGATTTCCACACCGTTTATTACCAGATCGTATGCATTTGCACGAACATTTCCAGGATCGGTATCAAGGAGTGGAATATCCTCATCTTTAGGAGAAGTAAAAGGGTGATGCATTGAATAGTATCTTTGCGTTTCATCGTCCCACTCCAAAAGGGGAAAATCAACAACCCACAGCGGGGCAAACTCTCCATCCTTTCTCAGTCCGAGCCGCCCGGCCACTTCAAGCCGCAGCTCACCCAAAGCTTTAAGTGTCTTCCTCCGTTCGCCGGCCAATATTAAAAGCATATCTCCTGTCCCTGCATTAAATTGATCCATGAGGCTTTTAAGCTTCTCTTCACCGAAAAACTTATCGACAGAGGAGCTCACAGACCCGTCCTCTTTGAATTTTACATAAACCAACCCTTTTGCACCTATCTGGGGTTTTTTCACAAAGGAGGTAAGCTGATCCGTCTCTTTCCTGGTAAAGGAAGCTCCCTGCCTTACACATATCCCCCCGATGTATTCGGCATTGTCAAATATTGCAAACCCCTCTCCCTTTACAGCAGGTGTTATCTCCCTTATTTTCATACCGAACCTGATATCTGGCTTGTCGGTACCGTAGCTGTCTATAGCCTGCCGGTAAGGAGTGCAGGGAAAAGGACCGCTGAACTCATGCCCTTTCAGCTTCATAAAAAGGTGCTTGGTCAGGCCTTCAAATGTTTTAAGCAGATCTTCCTGCTCAACGAAAGACAT
This sequence comes from Bacteroidota bacterium, assembly GCA_003554865.1. Lineage (GTDB taxonomy): Bacteria > Bacteroidota > Bacteroidia > Bacteroidales > PUMT01 > PUMT01. The sequence continues at coordinate 62,682 of PWHJ01000025.1, forward strand.
TTCACAATCCACCTGTGTAAACTCAGGTTGCCTGTCCGCCCTCAAATCCTCATCCCTGAAACACTTCACTATCTGGTAATATTTGTCATAACCGGAAATCATCAAAAGCTGCTTAAACATCTGGGGCGACTGGGGCAGGGCATAAAACTCACCGGGATTCAGCCTTGAGGGAACAACATAATCCCTTGCTCCTTCAGGAGTAGACTTAATTAAAAAAGGGGTTTCAACCTCCATAAAATCCATCGAGTTAAGATAAAACCTTACCTCGGAAGCCATTCGGTGTCTCAGATACAGATTTTTTTGAAGGGCCCCCCGTCGCAGATCAAGATAGCGGTACTTCATTCGCAGCTCATCCCCACCGTCGGTTTCATCCTCGATTGTGAAAGGAGGCAGTTCGGAAGTATTGAGCAGGTCCAGGCGTTCAACCTCAATTTCAATCTCACCGGTTGGCATCTTCGGGTTTTTATTGCTTCTCTCGCAAACTTTTCCCCTGACAGAGACCACGTATTCTCTTCCCAGCTCGCGTGCCCGCAAACACAAATCTGCATTTGCATCCATGTTGAACACCAGCTGAGTGATACCGTAGCGGTCACGCAAATCGACAAATGTCATACCCCCAAGATTGCGTATTCGCTGAACCCATCCGCTTAATGTCACTTCCGAGCCAATATTGCTTATATTCAGCTCTCCACAGGTGTGTGATCTGTACATTGTCTCAAATTTTGTTATTTTGCGAAAATAAGAAGAATTTTGCACTTACTTTATGACCGTTATAAAAAATTGTATTTGCTGACTTTTATCCCGATAGGCAATGGACCCTATGCCGTTAAATGATGACCATTTCATGAAGGAAGCCCTCAAGGAGGCACACAAAGCCCTTGCAAAAGATGAAGTTCCCGTCGGAGCGGTCATTGTATGCGATAAAACCATAATTGCACGGGCCTTCAATATGACTGAAACACTTAACGACCCGACAGCACATGCTGAAATGCAAGCTTTTACAGCCGCATCTAATTATCTGGGAGGAAAATACCTTACAGATTGCATACTTTACGTAACACTCGAGCCATGTCTAATGTGTGCCGGAGCATCTTACTGGACCCGGATAAAAAAAATAGTCTACGGGGCAGGTGATCCCAAGCGGGGCTACACAGTAACGGGAGGTGATCCGCTTCATCCCCGGACCACCGTAGTTTCAGGTGTTCAGGAAAAAGAGTGCTCGGGGTTACTTGAAGATTTCTTTAAAAGCAAAAGAAAATAAAATTAACATTATAAGACTCTTTTTTATTGCTTTTATAATTGACATACTCTGCTCCACCAGGCGGTCAGACAAAACAAGACGGACGAAAACGGGAGGTTTACCACATTCGATTTTCTTTTTACAGGGATGCAAACTGCTTATTGTAAAAATCCAAAGAAACAGTTAGCTTTATAACAATTTTATTATTAACCTGAAAATAAATTTTTCATGAAAAAGTTCAACTTGTTACACAAGAGGCTTCCCTTGCTTGTTATGTTTTTTTGCCTGGCAGCCTCCGCATCTCTGAATGCCGAAAACGAACTCCCCCCGGTAAGCTGGTACGACGTACCGGATTGGAAACATATTCCGGGCGGATCGGTAACCCTTTCAAATGACGGCAACTGGCTTGCCTACTGGTACAGTCCGAATAACGGCAATTCCCAGCTTGTGCTCCAGCACACTGTTGACACAACGAAAAAGGTGTTTGAAATTGGTGAAACATCACGTGGTGCAAATGCAATCCAATTCAACGAATCCTCCGATCACCTTGCCTTCATTGTTTTTCCCACACAAGAAGAGAAAAAGAAGGCTCCCCGTGACAACCCTCCGCAAAACGATGTCAGGTTAATTGACCTTGGCAGTATGGAGGAAAAAGTTTTTGAAAATGTTAAGGATTTTTCCTTTTCAGGAGAAAATCCCAAATGGCTGGCCGTACATCTTACAACCCCCGAACCTTCAAATGACGAGGATGCAGGCAGCGGCACCGACCTGCTGCTTTATAACCTTCAAAGCAGCAATCAGCTGAGCTTTGGCAATGTATCAGACTACAGCTTTGACAAAAAAGGAAACTGGCTGGCCTGGCTGATTGACACATACGGCAAATCCGGCAACGGAGTACATTTCCGCAACATGAACACAGGAACAGTGATCCCGGCAGAAAGCGGTAAGGCAAAATACAGGTATCTAAACTGGACGGATGAAGGCGAAGGACTTGCGGTTCTCAAGGGCAAGGAAGACGAGAACCGGGAGGATATGCTATACAGCGTTGTCGCTTTCAGGGATTTTGAAAACGCCCCGGTTAAAGTGGAATACGACCCACACAAAGATGAACAGTTCCCTGAAAAAATGACAATCAGTCCGAACCTGGCACCACGATGGTCGGAAAATATGGAAACACTTTTTTTCGGAATTCACGAGGCTGAAAGAAAACAAAACGGTGATACAGAAGAGACAGAAGAGGAAACCGGAGAAGAAAGGGCTACACTTGAGGAAAGCGAAGAGGAAAAACCGGAGGTGGTAATATGGCACTGGTTGGATGACAGGCTGCAGTCAGTTCAGCAGCGCCAGGAAAACCGTGACAGGCGCTTCAGTTACCTTTCAGCCTACCACCTGGATGAAGAGCGGTTCGTACAGCTTGCAGACGACAATATACGTTCTGTGGATGTAGCACCAAAAGATAATTTTGCATTAGGCACCGACGTAACGGATTATCAGCTAAAAGCCGGATTGAGCGGGCGCAGTTATGCGGATGTCTATTCAATAGATGTATCGACCGGAGAAAAAGAGCTGATACTTGAAGAACACCGCATGCTGGGTGGCCTCAGGCCATCGCCGGGGGAAGAGGTCTTCCTTTTTTACAGGGAGGGGGATTATTACACATATAATTTAAAAACAGGGGAAAAGATTAACATAACTGAAAACCTGCCAACCCATTTTACAGACGACACTTTTGACCGAAATGTTAAATTCCCTCCAACGCCGGCATGGGGATGGACAAGTGATTCAAAATATACTCTTATAAGAGATAACTGGGATCTCTGGAAGATTTCCTCCGACGGCAAAGAGTTTGAAAACCTCACACAAAACGGCGCGGAAAACAAATGGCGCTATCGTTACCATTTCCGGCTTGATCCCGGCGAAGAGGGTATCGATTTAAGCAAACCTTTGTACTTAAGCGTTTTTGACGATACAAACAAACAAACCGGAATTGCCAGAATAGATAACGGAGAGGCAGGTGCAAAAATATTAATGATGGATGATGCCGTGTACGGAAACCTCAACAAGGTTGAGGATGAGGATATTTTTTACTTCACCAGGCAGACCTCCACAGATCCGCCCGATTATTATATAAGCAGGGAGAAAAATCTTACCGGAGCCGAGAAAGTTACCGAGATCTACCCCGAAAGTGAAAATTTTGCCCTTTCACCCGGCTCCAGGCTGATATCTTTTGTAAGCGACAAGGGAGACACCCTTGATGCGGCACTTTTCCTGCCGGCAGGATACGAGGAAGGAGAAAAATACCCCACTGTCGTTTACATTTACGAACGCCTCACACAGGGTCTGAACAGCTATACAAGACCATCCATACCAGGCGGGGGGTTTAACAGAGAAATGTACACCAGTAACGGATATGCAGTTTTAATGCCTGATATTGTCTACAGTAGTAACGACCCCGGCATGTCTTCCGTATGGTGCGTATTGCCAGCCGTAGACGCCGCCGTTGAGACCGGTGTGGTTGACCCTGACAATATCGGCATTCACGGGCATTCATGGGGTGGTTACCAAACCTCATTTTTAATAACACAGACCGATATATTCAAGGCGGCTGTGGCAGGGGCACCCCTGACCAACATGATCAGCATGTACAGTCTCATATACTGGAATACAGGCAGCACTAACCAGCCGATCTTTGAAAGCAGCCAGGGGCGCTTTGAAGGAGGCTACTGGGATCACTGGGAAGCATACAAACGGAATTCACCGGTTTATTATGCCGAAAATGTAGAAACCCCGCTTCTTCTCATGCACAATGATGAAGACGGTGCTGTTGACTTCACCCAGGGTATCGAATATTACAACACTTTGCGCAGGCTGAGAAAACCGGTCGTTATGCTCCAGTACCCCGGTGAGAACCATTCTCTTGCAAAAACCCCAAACAGGATAGATTATGCTTTCCGCATGATGGAGTTTATGGATCATTACCTGAAAGGGGCAGATGCTCCCGGGTGGCTTGAAGATGGCATACCTTTGCTGGAAATGGAAAACCACCTGAAAGAGCGGCCGGCAATACTTGACAGATAGACAAAAGAGATAAAATCCGGACAAAAGATACTGTCCGCCCAAAGCTCCGTTAAAAAGCCCTTTCGTAACTCACGAAAGGGCTTTTTTGCATTCACACGAATCAGATTTACCGAACTAATATTCAGCAAGTTATCACTTAACAAGGACTAGCGGTAGAAAGTCATGAAACCTGCTTTATAGCCCAGTCAAATGCCTCATCAACCATTTCCGGGGGGGGTTGCTGGATGTATCCCTCATTTATCAGTTTTTGTGTCATGTTCCTTGCCAGCTCGATATCTTTTTGAGCCTGATTGTATGCTTCATCCCATGTAAGGGTTTTACGTGCCACACCGTCTTCTATAGCCTGCATTGCCACATCGGCTGCTTCATGTGGGAATACTCCGTGCTCCTGCATCGAAGGTATAATATTGTCAGGCTTAATACCCCGCTTCTCGGCAAATTTTGCAAGGGATCCGGCGGCAGCAATGGCCATTTCATCGGTAATACCAGTGGCATTGGTAAGCAACGCACCTTTCAGTATGCCGGGGAATCCGAGAGAATTGTTCACCTGATTCGGGAAGTCACCCCTGCCGGTTGCAGTTATAAAAGCACCCTGCTCTTCAGCCTCATAAGGGTACATTTCAGGTACAGGATTGGCACAAAGGAAGACTATCGGCTTGTCAGCCATTTTCTTAACTAACGCGGGATCCAGGCTCGGGCCGGGCTTGGATAGTGCAACAAGGGCGTCGGCGCCTTCAAGAGCTTCTTCAATTGTCTCGACACAGTCCGGATTAGTAGCTGTACAAACCTCCCATTTCGGATAAAATCTTGGATCATCCTCTATATCTTTTCTGTTTTTGTGCAACCCGCCCTTGGAGTCAAGCATAATGGTTTTCTTCGGATCTGCCCCTGCTTTGAACATTATTCTTGCAACGGCAGTATTGGATGCACCTGCACCGAAGAGGACTATCTTGGAATCTTCCATTTTCTTGTCAGCCAGCTTAAATGCATTAAACAAGGCGGCCAGTGTCACACATGCAGTCCCCTGCGCATCATCATGCCATACAGGGATTTCACACTCTTCCCTTAAGGTGTCAAGCACTTTATAGCAATTCGGTGAAGAAATGTCCTCCAGATTTATTCCGCCGAAACTGTATTGCGACATTTTCACGAAATCTATGATCTTGTCGGGATCATTCATTCCGCTCTTGTCGCGGCTGTCAACACACAAGGCAACAGCATCAACCCCGCCAAGGTATTTCATCAAAAATGCCTTACCTTCCATAACACCCAGTCCGCCTGGGGGAGTAACGTCACCGTCGCCCAAAACCCTGGTAGAATCGCTGACAACGGCCACAAGATTGCCCCTGTTGGACAATTCATATGATAGCTCGTTATTGTCGCGAATTTCAGTGGAAATTTTAGAAACACCCGGCGTATACCATACATTGAACCAGTTGAACCCAATAACCGGAGCCTTGGGAATGGTCTGCATTTTACCTTTGTAATAATTGTGGGAAAGCTCAGCAAGCCGCTTTAAAAACAATGTTTTTGCTTTTGCGATTTGCTCCTGGGTAAAGTTCCCAGGAAATACTTCATTTAAATTGTCGAGGGTCAGATTAATTTTTGCCATAGCCGAAAACGATTTAATTTAGATTAGGAAATACATTCTATATGGTAGTAATGTAAAAAAGTGCTTCCTACAAAATTCGGCCTTTCAAAACCCTCTTCCAGCTTTTCGATACCTGCATGCCATTAATAAATTAGCATCATCGTCTGTTTTGAAGGGGAAAAATATTCACAATTTATCAAATATACTAAAAGTGTAAGATTTTTTTATACCCTCACGAAAAAATCATAAAAAAGTTAATAGTGTTTGACAACCCATGGATCATCTCCCGGTTTTACAGGCGTGAAGAATACAATTCAGTCCTGTTGGTCTGCCCCCTGCAAGAGGCTTTATAAAACCTCTGAAAGTTACTCACCGCTTTCATTTTCATCATTATTGCCGGCCAGCTGATTGGCTGTCAGCTCCTCATACATTCTCCGGTTTCTGAAAACATCACATGCAAGATAAAGAGATTTACGGAAGGAGTCGGGGCAGGCCTGGTTCTTTCCCGCAATTTCATATGCCGTTCCATGTGCAGGTGAAGTACGCACAACAGGAAGACCGGCCGTATAATTAACACCTGACTCGAACACCAGCGCCTTGAAGGGGGCAAGTCCCTGATCATGATACATTGCCAGTATCGCATCAAACTTGGTAAAATTCTCCGAGCCGAAAAAACCGTCAGCCGGATAAGGTCCGATAGCCATTATACCCTCTTCACGAGCCTGCTCTATGGCCGGAATTATTACATCAATCTCCTCACTGCCAATAAGTCCGGTATCACCCGCATGGGGATTAAGCCCCAGAACAGCTATCAACGGCTTGCGGAGAGCAAAATCCTGTATAAGAGACCGGTTGAATATACGCAATTTATCAAATATTTTATTTTTTGTAACTGCACCCGGCACATCCGACAGAGGTATATGGTCCGTTACCACGCCAACTTTAACTATATCACTGACCATGATCATAAGCACCTCTTCGGTATCGAAGTTTGAGGCAAGGTATTCTGTATGTCCCCTGAAATTAAATTTATCGGATTGAATATTATGTTTGTTTATAGGAGCGGTTATTAATACATCTATCAAACCTTCATTCACATCATTGACAGCCCTGTCCAATGCCAAAAGAGAAGCTTCGCCGGCCTGGGTGGTTGATTTGCCAAGCTCCACGCGAACATTCTCATCCAGGCAGTCAATTATATTGGCCCGTTTGGGATTGGCTTCTTCAGCAGATTTTATAAGATGAAAACTGAAATTTGTCACGTTCAAGGCTTTGCGATGGTATGCCCCCACCTTTGGTGAGCCATAGACCACAGGTGTACACAGGTCAAGTATACGGCTGTCCATTAAAGTTTTAATTATTATTTCATAGCTGATCCCGTTGATATCACCATGTGTTATTCCAACCCTTATCTTTTTGTTTTCCATAAATATACTACTTGTAAAAATTTAATTTCAATAAAAATTATTATAGTAAAACACTTTTAAAAACGAAGGATTTTGCGGCATTATTTATAATTTTTTCAAAAAATCATATATCAGTCTTACTCCAACACCACTGCCTCCTTTGCCCCTGTAGCTTTCACTCTTGTGCAGGTAAGCCGGACCGGCAATGTCAATATGGATCCAGGGGTAAGAGATAAAATGCTCCAGAAACTTCCCGGCTGTAATCGTACCGGCCGTTCTGCCCCCCACATTTTTTAAGTCTGCGATATCTGACTTAAGCTCTTCTTTATAATCATCCCATAAGGGAAATTCGACTATCCGCTCATATACATTCCATGCACTTTCTGTGAATCTTCCATAAAGTTTATCGTCGGCTGTACGCATCACTGCAATCCCTTTAGTACCCAGGGCGGCTTTTGCCGAACCTGTCAGGGTAGCAATATCAATAACCATGGAAGGATCATATTTTTTGGCATATGCAAGAGCATCTGCCAGCAACAGACGCCCCTCGGCATCAGTATTTAAAACCTCAACGGTAGTTCCGTCAAACATTTTGACAATATCACCGGGGACAATGGCATTTCCGTCAGGACGGTTATCCGTGGCCGGTATTAAACCGACAACATGAACGGGCAGCCTGTTCTTGGCAACTGCATATATAACTCCAGCAACAGATGCACCCCCGGCCATGTCAGATTTCATATAGTCCATACTGTTATATGTGGGCTTAAGGCTCATCCCCCCGGTATCGTACATCACTCCTTTCCCGGCCAGAACTATGGGTTTATTGTTGCGGGGATTATCGGGTTTCCACTCCAGAATTGAAAAAACAGGAGGATCAAGGCTGCCGCGGTTAACCGACAGCAAGCCTCCCATCCCCAGCTGAACTATTTCATTCTTTTCCAGCACTTTATGTGCAAAACCAGCTTTTCTTGAAAGCTCCTCTATTTCAGCAGCCAACTGCTCGGCAGTCAAATAGGAAAGAGGCTCATTTACAAGGTTCCTTGCCTCAAATACCGCTTCACACAAAACCTGCAACTCATCAACATCATTTTCACCCACGTAGGGACTCTTCAGCAAGATCTGCTGAGGATAATCTTTCTCCTTCTGTTCTTTTGTAAGGTATTTATCAAACTTGTAGCTGCTTAAAAGCAGGCCTTCAACGAAAGCTATCACAGGGTCGGGGTCATTTATCATATCCAGCACCAATAAACGGCTTATATTGTGCTGGCGAAGAAGGGGCAACAGTTTTGAAGCCTCATTGCGCAAATTTTCCCTGTAGAGGCTGAATGGTCCGGAAGGGTCTGCAACAATGATAAAACTCCACTTTGAATAAGAGTTCACCGAAATGGTGCCGGAGCCTTCGCTGATTTTTGATCTTATATACTGAAGCTCATTTTCGCTGAAAGACTCCTCAGGCAGGATGGTCTCCTTTGTTATAACATACACAGCGGAAGTTTCGGCAGGAATCTCATGGGTTAGGGTTAAATTTATCATATCTTTTATCAAGTTTTTTTAACATTTGGAAAAAGATGATTTTTTGAAAAAATAAATTTATAACTTAAAAATCCAAATTGAAAATTTAGCGCCGGGATTCACCCGGTTTTTGAACAAAGGCTACTCAATCGTGGCCAATTTGGTTTAACTCCACCCTTGAATACTTTGTATCCTTTGTC
>PWHJ01000168.1 GCA_003554865.1 Bacteroidota bacterium
AACAAATTGATATATTTGACGTATATAATATATATCAGAATTCTTTCTCGTTTAAAATTTACGGTTTTCTTTTCGCGTTTTATAATAAACAAAACTCTATAAAAATGGAAAGCGTAAGAGAATATACCATGTGGGATAGCAGTTCGCAAGAACAAGATTCCTTTACTTCCAACGATTTAATTTGTGCCTATATGAAGGGCAGAGAAGAAGGTGTTGATAGTTTAAAGGCTGGCTTTAAAAAACTTATAATGGATAATATGAAAAAAGCAGCAAAAAACAGTCATGAGGTTGTAAAAAAAATCAGGGAAAATAAGTTCGATGTTATTACTGCATATTTAAATATACATGAATGGAATGAGTTGGAAGTACTATTTGTTGTTCCCGAGGAACATTACTTAGATTCTGATTTCATTAAAATATATGATTTTGTAAAAAAATATGAAACAAAATTAAATAACGAAAATTATTCAATAACCTTTAGTTTTGTCGAAAAATCAGATACTCTTGATAAAGATTGTATTTTGTCGGATGGTTTTCATCATGAACTCAAATCTTTGAAAAATGAGCGTAGAACATGCTAAACACAATGAAAATGTATGTTGCTTTTTATATAAAGATGGTCGTTTTAGAGATTGGGTTGTAACTACTGCATTTTACTCCGCACTTCACTATGTTCGGCATAAAATTTTCCCTTTAACAAAAAGCTTTGGAAGTACGAGTAAAAGTTTTATCAACTTTGATGAATATATTAAATTTATTAAATCTTCAACCGGAAGAAGGGCTGACAAGCATAAAGAATTATCAAAATTGGTTTCAGAAAAAACACCAAAAGTTCAAAGTTATTATAGCTACTTGAAGGATATTTGCTTTAAAGCTCGTTATCATAATTATAAAGTAAAACCCCAAAAAGCAGATAAAGCAATAGAATGTTTAAACAAAATTAAACAATACTGTTGCTAACAAATATTTAGTTTTAATTATTCAAAATATCCTCATTCTAAGTCTTTCAGAATGGGGATAAATTTATTACGATTATTTTTTAATATCCTCTCGGGATATCCTATGTTTACCTTCTGTGAAAAACCGGATGTTGGTTGATCATGGTTTTTAAAAACCTGTTTTTCGTTGTTTTTTTTACTATATTGCCCGGAATTAATAACCAAATTTTTTTTAAAGATGAAGCTTTACAGAAACTTACTTTTAGCGGTTTTGTTTGTGCTGCCGTTGAGTTTGCAGTCCCAGCATACAGAACCGGTTGACCTTGAAATGGTCAACAAAATTAAAAATGAGGCTATCAATAACTCTAACATAAGAGATATGGCCTTTTATCTCACCGATGTTATCGGTCCCCGCCTTTCCGGTTCAACGGGTTTGCAGAACGCTTATGAGTGGACGAGCGAGCAGATGAAGGAGATGGGACTGGAAAATGTAGAGATAGCACCATGGGGTGAATTTGGAAGAGGATGGGACAATGAGAAGTTCTACATTGCAATGACAGAGCCTTACTACCAGCATCTGATCGGAATGCCTCAGGCATGGTCGAGGGGAACTGACGGTTTTATTGAAACCGAGCCCGTTCTTGTGGAGATCAACAATGAGGAGGATATTGAGAATTACCGCGGCAAGCTGGAGGGCAAGGTGGTTGTAACACCCGTTACAAGTGAGCCTGAGTTACAGGAAGACTCATATGTACACCGCTATGACAGTGAGGATCTGGAAGAGCTGAAAATGCTGCCCCGTGTTTCCGGCCCATCATATGGCAGGGGTCCTTCAAGGGACAATACTGAAGCTTTAAGACAGCGCGCCTTAAGGCAAAAGGTAAATAATTTTTTTGAAGAAGAAGGTGTGGCTGCTGTACTCGCTTCAGGCGGGACTTTTGGCACTGTAAGGGCGCACGGCAGAGGCTACTCGATGGATTCCGAACCCGGACTTGCCCGCATAACCCTTACCTTTGAGCATTACGGCAGGATAGTCCGCCTTCTTGAAGAAGGAAAGGATGTGAGCCTTGAGCTTGAGGTTGAAAACCGTTTTCATGAGGAAGACACCAAAGGCTACAATGTTATAGGAGAAATACCGGGAACCGACCGCCGGTTAAGGGATGAGGTGGTAATGATAGGCGCCCATCTTGACTCATGGCACGGAGGCGGCGGAAACGACAACGGTGCAGGCGTTGTTCTTATGATGGAAGTGATGCGCATATTGAAGGAGCTTGAAATAGAACCCCGTCGCACCATACGTGTTGCCCTTTGGGGAGCCGAGGAACAGGGACTGCACGGCTCCAGGAATTATGTGGCAGAGTACTTCTATGACTTGTCGAACGGAGAAAAGAAGGATGATTTTGACAATCTTTCCGCTTACTTCAATGTAGACAACGGCTCAGGTCTTATAAGAGGAATATGGCTGATGGGCAATGATGAGGCAAGGCCCATATTCGAGCAGCTTCTGGCCCCGTTTGAAGATATGGATGCCGGAACAGTTACCCTGAGGCGTACCGGGGGAACCGACCACCTGGCTTTCAGCAGGGCAGGGCTGCCCGGGTTTAATATGTTGCAGGACAGGCTGGATTACTGGAGAGGGTATCACTCCAACATGGATACTTTCGAGCGTATGCAGCTTGGCAACCTGATGCAGGGTGCCGCCGTTGTGACAAGCCTTGTTTATCATGTGGCACAGCGTGATGAAAAGATACCCAGGGTAGATTTCGATCATTAAAATCAAGGCAATACTAATTTTATTCAGACAACATATTCACCTGCCGGTCTCCGTGTGTGAGGCCGGCAGGTTTTATATAAACATGCAGGTTTGATGTTATTTAGGAGCGGGCAGGTTTCAGCCCGTTTCGATCTCGCTGAGCTCCATCCACCTTTCTGTTTTTTCATCAATCTCTTTTTCTATTTCCGCAAAACGCTCAGAGTGTTTCTGCAGTTCATCATTGGAGAGTTGAGGGTTCGAAAGAGTGTTTTCCAGAGAGGCCTTTTCCTTTTCAAGCTCATTTATATCTTTTTCAATCTGCTGAAGTTCTCGTTTTTCGTGGTATGAGAGCTTCTGTTTCTCTTTTCTTTCCGGCTTTTTGGCAGTTTCCTTTTTCCCGCTTTTTTGCTCCTGCCGGTTATCGTTTTTAGCCTGCCTAAGGTGATTACGGTATTGGGTGTAATTGCCCGGGAAATCGCTGATTTTTCCCTCCCCTTCAAAAACAAAGAGATGATCTACCACCTTGTCCATAAAAAACCTGTCGTGGGAGACAACCAGCAGGCATATTTTCGCCTCGGCCAGATGCTCCTCCAGAACATTCAGGGCATCTATGTCCAGATCGTTTGTAGGCTCGTCCAGTATCAAAAAATTAGGATTGCGCATCAGCACCGTTACCAGATATAGCCTTCTTTTTTCCCCGCCGCTGAGCTTTCCGATAAACTCATGTTGCCTTTTGGGCGGGAAAAGGAAGTGGTTCAGAAATGCCGAAGCAGTGATAACAGACCCGTCGGCCATCTTCACCGTATCGGCTATCTCGCTTGCAGCATCAATGACCTTCTGGTCTTCGCGGAAGCTTATACCCTCCTGGCGGTAATACCCGAAGCGCACCGTTTCCCCTGCTATAACCTCTCCCGAATCCGGAGTCAGTTTGCCTGTTACAAGATTAAGGAAAGTCGATTTGCCCGTACCGTTCTTGCCAATAATCCCGGCCTTTTCAAAACGGCTGAAGGTATAGGAAAAATCATTTATTACAGGCTCCTCACCAAAGCTTTTGTTTAAATTTCTGATCTCCAAAATCTTGCTTCCAAGTCGCCTGCTTCCGCTTTTAATTTTCATATTGGCCCGGTCCTCTTTACCGGCAGCTTTTTCTTTTAATTCATCCACCGAGTTGATGCGGTATTTTGGTTTGCTCGTCCTTGCCTTCGGTGTTCTCCTCATCCATTCCAGCTCCTTTCTCAGGAGGTTGCGCGCTTTTTCGGTCTGAGCCTGCATTTGCTCAAGTCTTTCCCGCCGTTTCTCAACAAAATAGGAGTAATTACCCTCATAACTGTAAAGGTCGTTATCGTCTAGTTCAACAATGCGGGTACAGACCCGGTCCAGGAAATACCTGTCGTGTGTTACCATAAAAATGGTATTGCCCGATTTGTTGAGATAATTCTCCAGCCATTCGGTCATATCCGTGTCCAGGTGGTTCGTAGGCTCGTCAAGAAGAAGCATTTCAGGCTCGTCGATAAGCACGGCAGCCAGTGCCACCCGTTTTTTTTCACCACCAGAGAGCTTCCCCACCTTTTTGTCGAAACCCGTAATATCCAGTTTTGTAAGTATCTGTTTAGCTTTCGTCTCCCTCTGCCATGCACCGAGTGTATCCATCCGGTCGGTCATCTTGTTTATAAGATCCCTGTCGCCCGACTCCATGGCCTTTCTGTAATCCCTGATAGTGTTGCTTATTTCACCCCCCGAGCAAAAAACCTGGTCGATCACCGTCAAATCCTCATCCAGGTCAGGCTCCTGTCTCAGGTATCCGGTTGAAAGATTTTTTCTCACTGATATCGTTCCCTCATCGGGTGTATCATCACCGGCCAGAATATTAAGAAGGCTCGTTTTACCCTCCCCGTTTCCGGCAACAAGAGCCACTTTCTCGTCCCTGGCAACAAAGAGTGAAATATTGGTGAACAATAATTTTTCTCCGTATGACTTGGTAATATTTTCAGCCTGAAGCAAAGGTTGCATACTTATAATATGACTATATTAAATTAAAATTAAATGTTTGTCCCCTACCATTTGCTGCCTGCCAAAGGCTGAGGCAGGGGATGTCAGTTTTCAGCTTTATTTGACAGGATTATAATAAAATCAGATGAACATGCAAAAGTAGTTATAATTAAAAAGATTTTATCTTTACAATTTGTTCACTGATAAAAAAATGATAAATGCGTAAGGAGGAACGGTTCAAAAGGGTGCTTGATTATTTTCAAAAAGAGCAGCCCTATCCGGAAACCGAGCTGTTGTACAACGACCCATATGAGCTGCTGGTTGCGGTTATTTTGTCCGCCCAGTGCACAGACAAAAGAGTCAATGCCATCACCCCCGTTTTTTTTTCCAGGTTCCCCGATGCACATTCTTTGGCTGCCGCTTCAGTTGATGAGATATATCAGGTGATCAAAAGCTGCTCATATCCCAACAACAAGTCAAAACACCTTAAGGGTATGGCAGAAGTACTTACAGAGGATTTCGGGGGAAAGGTGCCCCCCGATGTGGATCTTTTACAGAAACTTCCAGGGATAGGGCGGAAGAGCGCCAACGTTGTGGCCTCTGTATTGTACGACATGCCCACGCTTGCAGTAGACACTCATGTTCATCGTGTTTCCGCACGAATAGGCCTTACAAACAATGCCAAAACACCCTTGTCTACCGAAAAGCAGCTTTTAAAACACATTCCGGGCGATCTTATCTCAAAAGCCCACCACTGGCTGATACTTCACGGGCGTTACGTATGCAAGGCAAGAAAACCCGAGTGTTACAAATGCGGGATAAAAGATATGTGCCGCTACTATGGGAAAAAGCAAAAAAAAGAGCAGGGCAGGAGGGAGTGAGAATAACAAATTCCCTTAGGGAGTGAAAAACATATTCTGGGGTGAGTAAGACAATTTTCCCCTTTTTTTGAATAATTAATGCCCCCCGGTTTCAGTTATATTAGTGACGCACGTTTAGCTTTAAAAGGTGTCTTCATTTTTAGTTGGGGGGAAAAGATAAAATCATTATATTTGCAAGCTCAAAATGGAGACTCCGTAGCTTAACTGAATAGAGCACCTGACTACGGATCAGGAGGTTGGAGGTTTGAGTCCTCCCGGGGTCACTTCAAAATCAAAGGGTTGCAGCCGAAGGTGGTTGCAGCCTTTTTTTGTTTAGCACACATTTTTGCACACGTATTTCTCAGTTATGCCTTTTGAAATAATAGGATTGTTTCAGGGGTAATTCTATAAATAATGCCTTCCATATTTTAAGCGTGTGCAATCTTTTGCGCTTTTTTGGGGCTAGCCAACCAATGAAGGTGTAAAAGTGCGGGAGAAGCGAAAATTAGCAGGATTTCTTAAGTGTTCCAATACATAAAAAATCACATTGAGTTGTTTTGATAAATTCATGTTATGTACAACCAACTAAAAAAGAAGCAAGTATTTATGTAACAAACTGGATGTTTTTTCGTTTAAAATGATGGAAAAGTATTATAAAATTTTGATTTAATGCATATATATCATATTTTTGCTTTATAAAC
>PWHJ01000069.1 GCA_003554865.1 Bacteroidota bacterium
CTCACGGTTATTGACTATATCGTAATCCACGAACTCTCCCACCTGTACTACCCCCACCACACGCATGAATTCTGGAACCTCGTAGACAAAATACTACCCGATTACCTGGAACGCAAAAAATGGCTTAGGAAAAACGGCGCGGGGCTGGAATTATAATATAACATTTTAGCGAGGCGAAAAAGTAACTATGTACAAGTTCCTATCTTGATCTAATTTTATTTAATGTGGTGCAATGGGAACTTTGCTATTTCAGTAATAACTGTCAGGCAGAATTGAAAGGTGCTATTAATAAAACGGAAATAACAACAAAAAGTTATTAAAAAATGGGAAACGAAGAAGGAAATTATGACAAATTGTAGAAGCAATATGTTTAAGAGAAAATTGAAGAAATAAGTGGAACTTTGTTCTAATAATACACCCGCAATATCGCTCAATGAATTCCAGCAGATAAGCCAACGAATTTACTAGCTCTTGTATTATCTGTAGAAACCTCTTCTTCCCCTATTAGATAAGTATTATTACATAATGAGTCTTTTGCTAATGTCTATAATGGGAAGTTGTTGGAAGATAATTAAAGAGAGAAGTTTTATGAATAACAAACTTAGGAGGACTGAACGATGGCTAATAAAAAGATTTTTATTAGTTTTGATTATGATAATGACAGGAACTATAGGTATTTACTAAGCGCACTTTCAAAAAACCAAAGTTCTGAAATCGAATTTGAGGATTTAACCCCTGAAGAAATCCAGAGCTATAATGTCGATCGTATCAAAGCTGTATTGACGCGCAGGATCAGCGAGTCGACTCATGTTCTTGTGATTATCGGGAAGCATGCCAATAGTTATCACCCTGACCATTCTAAAATAGGGGAGCGTAACTGGCAGTGGTGGGAGATTAAGAAAGCACATGAAAAAGGTAAAAAATTTATTGCAGTGAAGATAGAATCATCAAACGATACACCAGAGCCGTTATACGGTAAGAGGGCAGCTTGGGCGAGGACGTTCAATGTTCAAAGCATTTTAAATGCTATCAATTCGGCATAAGGGGAAATGATGAAAGATAAAGTAGTTTCGGTGTTATATGAACACTACAAAGATACATTTTCACATATCAGAGAGCGTGAAAAACAACGCAACAGTCTTTTTCTACTAGTTTTGATAATACTTGGATTGCAAGTTTTACAGTTAAATTTTGCGCTGACATTGGACCAAGTTTTGAAGGAAGTTATTGTTGTTGGTCTTTCCATGAGCATTAGTCAAATTCCATCAGCGGCACTAATTAGTATTTCGTGGGTTCTCCTGGTAGTTTTTATAATGCAATATTATCAAGTAACGCTTCATATAGAAAAACAGTATGACTATTTGCATAAGTTAGAGTTGGAGCTAAACCGAGTACTTGATAATAAAATTTGCATCAGTAGAGAAAGTAATGGTTATATGACAAAAAAAGGCTCATTATTTCGTCATTGGATATGGTTGTTCTATACACTAGTGATTCCAATAATAATAGTTATTGTTATTGGCTGGTGCTTAATTTTGGAGTGGAATACAGAAATAATTCCAGACCCTCACAGGTGGTTTGATTCGGTTATAGGAGCTATAGGAGTAATATCAGTTGTCTTTTATGCGGTGAGTATTTGGCTAAAGCAATAAAAACATTGGTAGAAAGAGTTGTCAATAAGCGGCGAAATTAATGATATATCTTTTTTATCCGGCTTAACTGACTTAGAGAAATTCTCTATTAACAATGGAGAGTATAAAATACTGGATTATGGTTTGGATGATTATTCCCCCATTTCTGACTTAGAAAACCTACAATATCTGGAGATATATCAATATGTAATGGAAGATACTGGTTTTTTATCCGGTTTAGAAAGTTTAAAAACTCTATCTTTAGGCCGAACTGAAGTTAGCGATATTTCCTTCTTATCTAACTTTTGACAAGATTGGAAAGGCTGTCGATCTTTTCTAATGGGATAAGTGATATTTCTCCTTTAGATAATTTAAAGAAGTTGGAAGAGGTATACTTATGCGGTAACCATATCAGCGATGTTTCTCCCCTGTCGGAGTTGCACCACTTGGAAAAGCTGATCATGAGGGGCAACCGAGTAAAGGACATTTCACCTCTTTCCGAATTAAACCGCCTTAAAGTTCTTAACTTATGCAAAGATGTAGAAGAGGCGGGTGGCGTATTAAATGAAGAATATCCATTAAATGATCTCTCGCCGGCTTTGGAATTAGAGAATTTAGAAGAACTATCCATAACCCTTAATCAGTTAGATATAACTGAGGGCAGTGCAACCAGGGAAATTATCCAGGAGTTAAAAGAGAAAAACGTAGATGTGGAATATGAGCTGCAGGAACTTCGTTTAGAGTAGAATACCGCCCCAGTTTGTCAACTCTTTGTAAAAGCTGGGGCGATCTCATATATGTTTTGCTATTATCCTGTTATCCTTTTTACAGAAGTCATTTTACAGTAATCAATTTTAAGTAAATGTTGGCAAATTTTGTGAAAGGATGAGATGACGGTGAAGTTCGCCTTGATTTTATTGGTTTTAGCCCTGTTGAGCTTGGGCGGGGGATGTGACAGTGAAAATAATCGTAAAGCCGAAGAACCGGAGACTGGAAATGAAGCAGAACGGAGTCAGGAGATCCAGACGGTAGCGGAAGGGGAATCTGTAGAGCTGTTTACGAAGAGTCGTGTACGATTTAAAGGTGCCGAGTCACTGGATATTAGTGTGAAAAAACTGGAGGATACTTTAAAAAGCGAATGGGAGCACATTGGTGGCCCGGAGCTTAATAATCCCTATTCAGAAGAAGCACCGGATCTAGAAGGCCCGCAACCTTCCCTTGAAGGAAAGCTAATAAGCGGTCCCGTGCATTCTCCTCAAGGCAACTACCTGGCCTTTATACTAACCTACCCCGGCGATATTATGACCTACTCGGTCCTGGGTTTGCTGGATCCCGACAATGGTGAAATCCGGTTTTCCAACGCTGTGGATGATCACGTGGAGACGGTGACCTGGAGTCCGGACGGTAGCCTAATCGCTTACCAAACGGTGGATCTGGTTCCATCTACTACCGCTATTTACGTGGATGAGGCACAAGGCCACAATGTACTGACTCTGGATAAAACTAATTTAGAAGTTCCCCCTGATATGCTAATAGAAAACCTGAAGTGGACGGAAAAAGGCCACAGATTAAACCTAACTGGCAGGAAACAGGAGGGGGAAACTTGGGAGCATTTCCTTGACCTGGAAAGTGAAGAGCTAACCGACCCCGGATCGGAAAATTTTGTAAAACAGACGGCCGAATATGACCTTGACCAGGATTTACCCGGAGAGATAGAGAAGCTGATGGTAGAAGGAAGGGAAGAAGAGATTGAGGGCGGAGCCCTGGACCTGGAAGCGGTATTAAAGAAAGATAAAGAAGAACGGGGGCCACCTCTAAAAGCGGTCACCCACCTGATGGCAGAAGATGATTTGATTGAATTAGAAGATATGATTACCATGCATCAACTAAAAGAAGGAGCTCCTGAGTTGGCGGAACCGCTCAATGAGACCAATATATATTGGTACTATGGTGGTGAGCAATTATATAGCACCGCAGAAGTTTATGAAACCCTGGAAGAAGACTGGAACAGAGTTCTCTCTTCCTCGTTGCCGGAAATGGAAGAACTGGAAGAACTGGAAAGTATTCTGGGCAATCCTCCGGAAGAGCCCTACCCCCGCTATTTTGATGGTATCGGCGCCATGGAAGCTTCACCCTCCGGGGAAAAGATAGCTTTTGACTTAGACTTTATGAGCGCCTGTGCTTTTCGCATGGGGGCTTTTGGTATAATTGACCTGAATGAAAATGAAGTATATTTTACCCATATTGGAAACGGAGACCTGGCATGGGAAAAGTATTGGTCGCCTGATGGAGAATACGTAGCATATATCACCTCTCATAAGGTTACCCGTTGGCTTCACGTGGATAGCGTAGGAGATAGGCAAAATATTTATACGGTTGATCCCCAGGAGCTAGATAAGGTTTTGCAAGAAGAAGGCATGACCTCTCTGGGAGATCAGTTTAGTGCTAGTTATAAAGATATAACCTGGGAAGATGAGGGGCCAGCCCTTCAATTTACCGTGCAAAATATTAAAGATAGTGAAACACAAGAGGTAAAAGAAGAGATAGATTGCCGACTTGACCTTCGGCATGAAAAGCTAGATGTTGCAATAAATGAAAGGTAAGCTAATATTGAGATCTATCATCTTAAATGGCAAGAAGTTTAATATGTTAGGAAGTGCGTACTGCACTTGTTTTTTTAACCTGTAGTTAGTTGAGGAGGGGCACCCATGCTTAAAAGTAAATTATTTGTTTTTGCAGTCATCTTCATCTTATTATTAATAACCGGCTGCACTTCGGAGTATGAAGTCGTTCTGGAAGTTGACCCCAAAAAAGCGGGAGAAGTATCCGGAGACGGCACTTATCAAGAAGGCGAAGAGGCCACCGTAGAAGCCCATCCGAAAGAGGGGTATCAGTTTGCCGGCTGGCAAAAAGATGGGGAGAAATTGAGCGATGAAGAGCGTTACACAGTGGAAATTAGCAGCGGTGTTCATCTGGTGGCCAGTTTTATTGAAACAGAGGTAAACGTAAAAGTAGACGTAAAACCTGAAGATGCTGGAAGGGTTTATGGAGACGGGACGTATCAAGAAGGAGAAGAGGTTGCCCTGGAAGCAGAAACCAACGAGGACTATTCGTTTCACGCGTGGTTTCACGAAGGTGAAGGTGTGGCTTATGAGGAGTATTATCAAATCATGGCAAAAGAAGATACCGTGCTCACGGCACATTATGTGGAAAGCGATTTGGTCAAACTTACCGATCAAATAGAAAGCGCTTTAAGTAAGAAAAGCTGGAGGGAAGCGGGGGTAAGTCTGGAAAAGACTAAAGAAATGATAGAAGTGGAAGATGATTCCAAGCCATACGTGGAAGAATACCTGGCTAATTATGGTGATATTGATCTTACAAAAGCTTTTTCAGAAACCAATAAGATCATCTCTTTATTACAAAATGAAAAAGTTATTACTAAAGATCAGGTAATAGAATTCATAGAAGAGCTGGAAGAAATACGACCCCGAGAACCGGTCTTGGAAGTATTGGAAAAAGATGCTGAAGAATTATACAACTGGTTTAAAAGCTTAAGTAAATGGCGCACCGGCTTGCGGCAAATAGGATTAAAGAACGGATTGTTTGAAGGTGAAGGTCTACAAAAAATTTATGCAATCTCAGAAGAATATCTACAGGAACCGGTTGCTTTGTATTGGTTATATACATGGGAAATAGGTGAAACAACTGTATACTATAGGTTGCCTGCCAGTCTGCATCACCTGGGAGATGGGACTTTTTTTGGGAACAACACTCAACTAGTAGATGCTGAAGTCGGAAAAGATAGTCTTTCCATAACCCTTGAACTCAAAGAAACCATAGAAAGCCTCGGAGTTAAGCTTAACCCGGGCCAGTATCAGTTAACTTACCAGGTTGACGAAAGAGATGATGGGACTTTCAGAGTAGGGGAGTACAAAATTAAAGATTTAGAGGCTGAGGAAATCGTTCAAGAAACAAGTACTACAGTGCGTTAGTTATTAGTAAAAGGAAACTTTCAACCTCGAATTTCTAAACGGTGTTTTCTTTATTTTCCCCACCTGGTTGAGAACCGGCTTCCTCAAAAATGCTTTTTAGAAGAACTAAATCTTAAGGGGCACTAATAGTGACGCATCAGATGAATTAAATTTTTAAGTGAGGTGGTAATAGTGTTAGGAAGACAATTAGCTTATTTAATAATAGTAGCAAGTTTAATAGCAGTTTTAGCAACTTATATATCGGGTTGTGCTTCGGAGGAGCCAGAAGAATACGAAGTGGAGGTACAAGCTGCTCCTGAAGAAGCTGGAGAGGTAACAGGGGAAGGTTTATTTGAAGAAGGGGAAGAGATAACAGTAGAAG
>PWHJ01000233.1 GCA_003554865.1 Bacteroidota bacterium
ATCGGATTCATCGATGTTGGATATTATCGTACAGAGAAAGGCTTTGGAAATGTAGATACCTCAACCTTGTTTCCGATGGCTTCCGTTACCAAAGTGATCACAGCGACAGCGATTATGCAGCTTGTTCAAAACGGAAGTCTCGATCTGGATGACAAATTGAGTGATTATTTGCCGGAGTTTGTCCTGAATAATCCTTATCCAGGTTCCCAGGAAATAACCATCAGGCATCTGCTCACCCATTCATCCGGCCTCTCGCGTGATATAATGCATCTGGCCCAAGGCTATTGTCCGCCGGAGAGAAGTGAAATACTTGATTATATAAATAATCACAGACAGATAAGTCCGGCTGGGTACCGGCACTTATATTCCAATCCGGGCTTTGATCTGCTGGCTTTGGTAATTGAAAACGTAAGTGGACTTCCCTACCATTGTTATGTCAGGGAGAAAATTCTGAAGCCGCTCACGATGAAAAAAAGCTTTTTTGGCAATGAAGCTGATGGGGTGGATTTGACGAGGTCTTACACCATGTTCTCAGACGATGAATATGAGGAGATGCCTATCAACTATATCGCTGCAGGGGGACTTAAAAGCAATGTGCAGGAGATGCTTCATTTTGCTGAAATGCTTCTCCATAAGAGTTCAAATTCTGGAAAAATGCTACTGGAAGACACCTATCTGAAAACGATGTTCAGCCAGCAGAATAAAGATGTATTGATTGACACGGATATAATGATGGGAGTCTCCGTATTTCTTGAAGATTTGCCATCACCCTTTACAGGAAAGCTGGTGTATCATGGTGGAGGTGCCATTTTTACAAATACCATGATGCTTATAGCACCCGATTATGAAATTGGCGTTGTAGTTATATGCAATACGGCTGGCTCTTATCAGATGGTGGAACAACTGGCCCGCAGTATTATTTTCGAAGCCCTTGAAATAAAAACCGGGCAGAAACTCAGCATCCAGCAGCATCAGATACCGGAAAGGGATTTTTGGCCTGCTTCAGAACAGCAGAAGATCATCGGTGAATATGTTACCACTAACAATATCATCAATATAAAAACTGATGGTGATAGCATTATTGCTCAGATCGGGGAAAACAGACTTCGAGTCAATTATTTTGAAGATGGATATTTTAGTTATTATGACGATTTTTATCTGAAGGTTGACAAGATTGAAGAAGAAAAAATTCTATTTTACCTTTCCGGAGAGATGATTACACCCATTGGAAAAAATAAGAATGTCACAAGGTTAACCGTACCGGAAAGCTGGGAACAAGCAACAGGCATATACGTATCTGTGAGTCCATGTCCTGAAGGAGCGGTAAGCTTTTATGAAAGCTTACGTATTTATGTAAGGGATAATAATTTGTATTTGGGAATGCTTCCGGAAAGAATAGTCAGGGAGACCTACGGCATCGCTTCAGAAATACCTGCGATTTTAAGCCCACTGGATGACACCACTGCTTTAATGCAGAGTTTTGGCAGATATGGAGCCGAACCCGTCTATCTTAATGTTAAAGATAAAACAATTATTTTTTCTGGGCTGACCTTTGCTAAGCCACAATAGAAAACGAATAAAGAAATGAACAGAACTTGTTCTGGGCGAATTGCAACAGTGGGTAACATGGTATACCTGACAATTGCGGGCTCAGTGCTAGTTTCACGTGCCTGCTACGCATTAACTTATGTCACGGTGGACAGGAACACAGCCCGCAATCCGCAACTGCAGGTATACCAGAACCGTTAGCTGTAATTGTAAAACAATTAACCATGGAAATATTATTTTACTTTTCAATATCAATATTAACTTCATTTGGAGTCTTTGCATTATTAGGTAGAGTCTTTGAAAAATATTTAACCGCAAGAATAGAATCGTCCGTTCAGCATAAATACGACCTTAAACTTGAGGAATATAAAATTGAGCATGAGAAAAGAATGAAAGCTCAATTGATTGCGGAATTATTATCTGAGTGGATTGCAGCACCCATGGATAAGAAGGTAATGAATAAATTGACGTTTGAGGCTTTTATATGGCTACCAGAAGATATTGCGACTAAACTGAGCGCAACCTTATCACATAAAGCTGGTGCTCCAACCGCCAAAGATTTAATTGTAGAGGTGAGGAAACTAATACTTGGAAAAGATGATTCAATAACGGCCAATTCAATTATTCATTTCTCGTAGACCAATTGGCAACTACAGCTAACAGCCGTTTGCCGAAATGGGGGCTGACGTGGTTAAATCAAGTGCGGTGCTTCTATCAAATTTTGTGCTTGGTTGACAGTGATGTGCTCTGAAATCCCCCACTGCGGCAACCGGCGGACCGTTATCGCTCAGTGTATAAAACCCGAACATCAAAATGACATCAGTAGAAAGAGCAAATTTGAAACTAAAACATAATTAATTATCCGCAGTGAGTTTAGAATCACAAAATATTGAGTTCAAAGTAACCTGGAGAGATGAATACCTTAAATGGATTTGTGGTTTTGCAAATGCCAACGGTGGAACTATGTTTATCGGAAAAGACGATACAGGAAATGTGGTTGACTTGAAAGATGCTAAAAAACTATTGGAAGAAATCCCTAACAAGGTCAGAGACACTTTGGGGATTTTGGTTGATGTTAATTTGCACCAAACCGACCAAGGGAAATTTATTGAAATTCTTGTAGAACAATATCCTTATCCAGTCAATTACAAAGGACAATATCACTACAGGAGCGGAAGCACCAAACAGGAATTAAAAGGTGCTGCACTTGACAAGTTTCTCCTTCAGAAAAAAGGAAAAAGATGGGATGGCGTTCCTGTTTCGAATGTTTCAACAAATGACCTCAAACAAGAAACATTTGACTTTTTTCGCAAACGAGCTTTCAGAAGCCAAAGAATAGATGAAGAAAGTTTAGCTGACAATAACGAGCATCTTATTGAGAATCTTCAACTCAAGGAAGGTGAATTTCTTAAGCGTGCGTCTATCCTGCTTTTTCATAAAAATCCCGAAAAATATATAACAGGGTCTTACATAAAAATTGGATTTTTTGAAAGTGACAGCGATTTGAGATATCAAGACGAAATCCACGGAAATCTTTTTGAACAAATTGAAAAGACCACAGCGTTACTTTTTACAAAATACATCAAGGCTTTGATAAGCTATGAAGGATTGAATCGTGTCGAAACATACGAGTATCCAAAAGAAGCAATCAGGGAAGCATTACTAAATGCTATTGCCCATAAAGATTATTCGGGTGGTGTTCCAATTCAAATCAGTGTTTATAAAGACAAGTTAATGATTTGGAACGAAGGACAACTTCCTGAAAATTGGACCATTGAAACGCTTTTGGACAAGCACTCTTCAAAGCCATTCAATCCGGATATTGCAAATGCACTTTTTCGCAGCGGATACATTGAATCTTGGGGTCGTGGTATTTCTAAAATGACAGAGCAGTGCTTTAATTTTGGACTTCCTCCACCCTTATTCTTTTTTAAAAGTTCAGGTTTTTGGGTAGAATTTAGAAAGGACATTTATAACCATAACCAACTTAAAGACCTTGGACTTAATGAACGGCAGTTTAAGGCTGTGCTTTTCGTAAAAGGCAACGGAAAAATTAATAACAGTGATTATCAGGCTTTAAATGACGTTTCAAAAGCAACTGCCACGAGAGACCTTACTGAACTTGTTGAGAAGTTCAAAGTATTGGATAGAAGTGGAGAAGTTGGGGCAGGTACAACCTATGTTTTGATTGGCTCATAATTGGCTCAATTGGCTCATAAGTCGATACAAATAGTGAATAAAATGGACAGCGAAGAACACCGAAGCGATAACATCACCTATACGCAAGCAGGGGTTTCGTGCTTCGTAGGACAGGAAAGTAGTAAATTTAAAGTTCAGTACTTCGTAGGAAGTTCAGTGGTAAAAATCCCTGCCTGCGTATAGGTGAGAACCGTTACCGGGAATTTCAAATACAGTGAATTTGGGAACCAGACTACAGTCAAAATGGGAACAACAATACAGTAAAATCGGGAACAAGAGTACAGTGATAAGCAAGTTTTTTATTCACCAAGTGCTACCTTGCAATTCTCATTTAAATATGGATTGTAATGGACGCGCGACAAAAACAACTTATCATCATGTACCACGAGATTAAACGACTTCGTGAGGTTGAAAGGTTTTCGATTCAACGCATTGCGGATCATTATTCAATGAACTTCCGCACGGTTAAAAAGCTGCTGACCATGACGGAAGAGGCTTTTGACGAGTATATGGAACAAAAAAGCGCCAAAAGCCGGCTACTGGATCCCTACAGGGACTTTATCGTTCACTACCTGAAAAGGTATGAAGACAGCCCTTCGGCGGTAATACACGATCGGCTTAAGGAGCATTATCCAAATTTCCCAATGGTTGACCCCAAAACGGTCTATAACTATGTAATGCAGATGCGGCTTTCATTTAATATTCCCAAGGTCGCTGCTTCACAGAGGCAATATGCAGCTGTTCCGGATTTGCCACCAGGGGAACAGGCTCAGGTTGATTTCGGCCAGAAGAAGCTGCGAACCAGTACCGGTCAATGGGTAAAGGTTCACCTTTTCACCATGCTTCTGTGTTACAGCCGCCAGAAGTTCGCTTTGTTTCAATCCACTCCCTTTACCTCCGAGGACGCCATAAAGGCCCATGAAAAAGCCTTCGCATTTTTTAAAGGGATACCCAGAGAAATCCTCTATGACCAGGATAGCGTATTTCTTTTCAGGGAAAACGCGGGGGAATATAAGATGACTGATGTTTTTGACCGCTACCAGCAAAGCCGTCCGTTTAAGGTAATCTTTTGCCGGGCAGCAGACCCGGAAAGCAAGGGCAAAGTAGAGAATGTCGTCAAGTACCTTAAACAAAACTTTCTTTTTCATCGCACTTTCATTAACAATGACTTGCTCAATGAGCAGGCCCTTGGATGGCTTAATCGCACAGGCAATGCCATGGTGCACGGCACTACGCGCAAAATCCCTCACCAGCAATGGTTGCTGGAGCAGCCCCAGTTGCTATCCTGGATGCCTTTGTTCCCCATGTCCAGGCCAAACGGGCACAAGGTGCTTAAAACAAATTCCATCAAATACCGTGGCAACAGTTATTCACTTCCTTTTGGTTCCTACAAAAATGAACAGACCAAGGTATATGTAACAGAAAAAGATAACGAACTGGTTGTTCACAATGAAGCTGCCACCATTATAGCAACTCACCTGATCCCTTCGGGTGTTGGAAATAACGTGGTCAACACCAATCACCGCAGGGATACATCCGTCAGGCTTGAAAGCCTCAGGGAAAAAGTACGTGCATATTTTCTGCATAGCTCTCATATTAAGGCTTTTGTGGAGCAGATTGACAGGCTTTACCCTCGTTATGTGCGTGACCAGCTCACCAGTGTGCTAACCCAAGCCGAAAAGGGCGGTCGTATGCGTGCTGAAATGGCCCTGGCATTTTGTGTGCAAAACAGCTTGTTCAGCGCTGGTGACTTTCAGGCTATCCTTCTTGCCCAACACACAGACAAAAAGCCAGAATTACCTGCAGTGAGTATAAAACCCCTGGGAGATGCCAAGACCCAGTTGATGGTGAATATGCAGCCAAAAAGATCGGACATTGGCCGGTATGAGTTGATTTTTAACCAAAACACCCCTGCCAGATGAGCCAGTATATTCCACAAATTAAAAAACATGCAACCAGGTTGCGTCTTTCCAGCATTGGCTGCAACATTGCCGGGCTGCTGGAGCAGGCAGAACAGGATCACCCAAGTTATGATGAGTTGATTTACAATTTGTTCTCCCATGAGGTCAAGGAACGTGAAGCCAAGCAGATGGTTATTCGTATGAAGCTGGCTAAACTTCCCAT
>PWHJ01000109.1 GCA_003554865.1 Bacteroidota bacterium
CCATACAGGTAGCACTTGTCGGACCGCACCAGGCGCAGGACAAGGAAATCGGCTATTACGTGGCCGATCAGCTCTATCGTGACACTGACGCCAACAGGCTGAGGGTGGAACAGCCCGACCACGATGAATGGGAGCTTATGGAAACCACCGCTGAAGAGGGTGTTGACTACAACATTCTCGACGGGGGCGTTATAACAATCCCCGCAAACAGCAGCTTCGGCTCGCTAAGCATGGAGCTGACCCCAACTGACGATGTAGAGCTGTTCATTGTACTGGAGGAAAGGGACCTGGCACCGAGCGAAAACTACAAGTTTTTCCGCCTCAGAATAAGACCGGCGGAATGATAACAACAGCTTCCTCTTTGAACATAGTACCGTTTGAAGCTGAAGAATAAAAAACCATAAAGTAATTAAGTTTTAAAACACCTTGCTTTTTTTATGCGAGGTGTTTTCTTTTATTACCAATCAAGCAGGCAACAAAAAAAGGTTATTTATAATATTTTAATTTTTTTAATTATTTTTATTACTTACTGCAACCTTTTAATGTTTTTTTGCATCTATTAATTGACAGGGAATATAAATAAACAATAAATCCAATAAATAATCACAAATTTTGCACCTGCCAAAAACATATTGCTTTGAATCACGCATATATTGTTACTTAATAAACAAAATAAAACTGAAGCTTATTTGTTTTTGCATATTTTTTGACATATATTTAATAATTTAAAACCTTGCCCAACTTGCTTCAACGACAACATACTTTTTTTTATATATTTTAAAACCTGTCAAAAAATGTCATAGTGGTTATACTTTCTAATTATCCCTCTAAAAACGTATTTAATTACATATTCACAGGCTACAAATTATCTAAAGAGAATTTATACAGACCCGCAACGGCTCTAAGTTCTCCTTTTATTATAACCAATTATTCATTAACTAAAAATTTATCTCCATGAGAAAAAAACTGCTGTCTAGTGTCTTGTTGCTGCTGATAATGAGCTTTTCAGTAGCAATTGCACAGGAAATTACAGTTACCGGCACGGTCACTTCGGCTGAGGATGAAGAACCGATCCCCGGTGTATCTGTTTCTGTGAGAGGAACAACAATCGGAACGACAACCGATATTGAGGGTTACTACTCCATTGATGTTCCTTCAGAAGAATCGGTTTTAAGATTCTCATTTGTCGGTATGCTTTCAAGGGAAATAATTGTGGGCGACCAGAGAACAATTGATGTTGAGCTTGAGCCGGATATTGTGGGACTGGATGAAGTTGTTGTTACAGGCTACGGCACCCAGCGCAGAAGGGATATCACAGGCTCCGTTGCCTCGGTGCGATCCCAGGAAATAGAAAGTATGCCCGTTACGGGACTTGACAGGGCAATACAGGGACGTGCGGCCGGTGTTCAGGTCACAGGAGGTTCCGGTGTGCCGGGCGGTCACGTATCCGTGATAGTCCGGGGTATAGGATCATTCTCCAGCAACACCCCTCTTTACATTGTTGACGGGGTGGAAATCCGTACTGCAGGACTGAGCGGACGCTCCGCATCACACAATGTCCTTGCTAACCTTGACTTCAATGATATTGAAACTATCGATATCCTGAAGGATGCCGCTGCCTCAGCCATATACGGCGCACGAGGAGCAGCAGGGGTTGTGATTATTACCACCAAAAGAGGACAGGCAGCTGACATAACAGAGTTTAACCTTGAAGTATCAAGGGGGTATACTGAAGGTATATCAAAGCTGGATATGCTGGACAGCGAACAATGGGTGGGTCTCTACCTTGAACAGTTCGTCAATCGTCTTGGAATGGAACACTCATTCACACAGGCACGATATAATGAAGCTATGGACAGGGGATGGGTCGAATTCCCCATGGTAGGCGACCAGTATGATTTTACACAACCTGATTTTTCGAACACTCCCTACTATGACTGGGTTGATGCCGTAAACCGCACGGGTACAGTTCTTGATGCAAGGCTCAATGCAAGGGGGGGAACGGAAACAACCAGGTTCTATACTTCTCTTTCTCACAACAGTACGCAGGGCCACATTAAGGGTTACGATTTTAACAGAAGCAGCTTCAGGGTCAACCTGGACCATAATGCATCCGACAGACTTAGCTTTGATATTCAGGCAAGTGCAAACCTTTCTGACCAGAACACAACTCGCGAAGGCGGTGCATTTACCAATCCGATCCTCTCGGCATACTTCGTTCCCCCTATCAATGCCATTTATGACGAAGAGGGTAACTTTGTCAACCACCCGAGATCATTATTCGGAATGGTACCTTCACATAGTCTCTACAGCATAGAGATGGATCATAACATAACCCGTAACCTGAAAACGATCCTTAACTTCAGCGCAACCTACGATATTTCCGACCACCTTTCATACCGTGCCGGATTTGGACTGGACTACAACCATACAGACGACGAGCAGTGGTACGATCCAAGGGCAAGTGACGGAATTGCGCGAAACGGACTGCTGTATGATTACGAGTACACCAATTACTCTTACCAGACAACCCAAACGCTGAACTACAACAACATTTTCGGGGATGTACACAGCCTGAGTGGTGTTGCCGGCTTCGAAACATGGGACTACCTTTACAGGGTTACACAGGTAATCGGGGAAAACTTTCCCAATCCTCACATGAACGTGATGAATGCAGCGGCAAGTGCTGTCGACTGGGGAGGAAATGAAACCGAGCGTGCACGTGTAGGTACATTCGGACGGATAAACTATTCCTATGACGACAGGTATATGCTAACGCTAACGGGTCGTTACGACGGAAGCTCAAGGTTCGGGGCCGACAACAGGTACGGATTTTTCCCTGCTGCAGCATTAGGATGGAGAGTATCTTCAGAGCCTTTCATGGCCGGTGCAGGCAGGATAGACAACCTTATGCTAAGGCTCAGTTACGGTATTTCCGGTACAGATGCCGCAGGAACCTATGCTGCACTAGGACTCTGGAGCGGAGGAACTCAGTATCTGGGCAGAGTGGGCATATACCCCACCCAGCTGCCAAATCAGTTTCTGACCTGGGAAGAAAGCCGTACCCTGAACCTGGCAATAAATATGGCTGCCTTCAGAGGACGCATGAATCTTGATATTGACCTCTACAACCGCTGGTCAGAAGAGCTTCTCCTAGCCAGACCACTGCCGGCAAGTACCGGGTGGACAAGCATCACCGAAAACGTGGGAAAAACCATAAACGAGGGTATAGAAATATCTCTTAATACTGTCAATATTGAAACCAATAACTTCCGCTGGAGTACAGACTTCAATATTTCCTTCGTAGAGAACGAAATTCTTGAGCTGCTGCCTGGACAGGATTTTTTCAGTGCACGCAGGGCTGTCGGAAGATCAATTGACGACTGGTATATACCTCAATGGGCAGGTGTTAACCCGGCTGACGGCAGACCTATGTATTATGACAAGGACCGGAACATAACCTACAACCCGGTGTATGCCGACAGGCACTGGATGGGCCCGATTCAGCCCACAAGGTATGGAGGCGTAACCAACGAGTTCCGTTTCGGTAATTTCAGAGCATCAATATTTTTCCAGTACTCTGGCGGAAGCTACAGGTATGCAGATCACAACAGGTATGTACTTATGCACAATACTGCAAACCTGAACCAGCTTGCCACCACATGGACTGAAAGGTGGAGGAACCCGGGCGATATCACAGCAATTGCGCAACCCAACTATGGAAATGCTTACCCGGGAGATGTAATGGCACCAACAGGCTACAACTCAAGGCAACTTGAGAGGGTTGATTATATTCGCCTGAAGGATGTCCACTTCTCCTACACCGTGCCAAGAACGATCACGCAGCGATATGGCGTGGAGAACCTCAGAATATTCCTGCGGGGGGCAAATCTTATTACTTGGGACGACTACTCGGGATGGGACCCTGAATTTACCGGCTCGGACTTTTTCACCTATCCCCAGGGAAGAAGTATTACAATAGGAATTAACACAAAGTTTTAACATTTTTTCAACCACATTAAATCAATTATTATGCAAAAATATAACTTCATTTTTTCACTTCTTCTAACGGGTGCTATAATATTTGGTGCCGCTGCGTGTGAAGAAAGGCTGGAAAAATACCCGCGTGCTTCCATGGCCTCGGAAATGGCCATGGCAGACATAGAAGGCATAGAAGGTACCTTATGGGGATTATACAACCGCATGCAGGCCGGTGGTTACAACCATGCCGAAATGAACCTGGCGGGTGGACTGCTTACCGACCAGCTAAAGGTTGCTGCCGCGAATTCCGGGCGGTACATAACTTATCCGACTAACCGAGAGCTTGCATCTACTTTCTCATTCAGCAGGGCTAACTGGCCTGCGATATACAATGACATCAACCGCATAAATATGATGCTTTATTACATAGATGATGTGGAAGCAACAGAGGCAAGGATCGATATGGTGAAAGGACAGGCACTTGCAATGAGAGGGTATCTCTATTTTGACCTTATGAAAATATGGGCACGCCCTTATATGTATCAGTCCCCGCTTGTACAGGGAGAGCCTCTGGGTGTAATAATCAAAACCAGCCCGTTTTTGGGACTTGATGAAGACAGCTTTGCATCAAGATCAACCATCGAGGAGTGCTACCAGCAAATACTGGATGATTTTGAAACAGCTTTAACCTTGTTGCCTGCAGATAATCAGGATTTTCCGCACTTTTTCACCAACCTTTCAGTGAAAGCATTGCTGGCGCGCCTGCATCTTTTCATGGGTAACTGGCAGGAAGCTGCAGACTATGCCGAGGAGGTAATGAACCATACGCTGGCCAACCTGACCGATGCAGGAAATTATATGGATGCATTTGCAAATTCTCCGGGTGCAGAATCAATATTTGAACTGGGATATACATCTGCTGACAGACCGGGTATGAACACCAGCGTTCAGGGACTGGCATGGACCGACGGAGAAGGAATAGGCTACGGAGATGTGATACTGCGCCAGGACTTGATCGATCTGCTGGACTTTTACCGCACTAAAGGAGATGTTCGTCCTGAAATGACATTCGAATTCAACAAGGAGGGTGAAGATGTGGTTTACCAGAACAAATTTGCAGGCTACCGGGGTGAAATTTACTGGGACGACATAAGGGTTATCCGCACGGCGGAAATGTATCTTATAGCTGCGGAAGCCTATGCAGAACTTGACAGACTCGATGATGCCCGTGATATTCTTACAGAATTCAGGGAACACAGGATGGATACTGAACATGCCGAGGTAACCCTCGCCACAAAGGATGAACTTATAGACCTGATACTCACTGAAAGAAGGGTTGAATTCTTCAGTGAAATGTCGCACCGCTGGTTCGATCTCAGGCGCAGGGGAATGGACATACCCAAGGGATGCCCCGACAACGACCCAGGCATTCCACTGTCATTTGATGACTACAGAATGGTGGGCAGAATACCCAACGCCGAAGTGGAAGCAAACGAAAACGCCATCCAGAACCCTGGTTATTAATCAATAACAAACAATTTAAAATATCCGGAAGTATGAGAAAATTCATTATATCACTTACAATTATTGCAGCAATGGGTTTTGTAACCCAGTCATGCTTCGAAGGGCTTAACGACTTCACCTATGACGGTCCGCCGGTAGTGGAATTCTCGAACCTTTCACATGACAACTCAAGCTGGACATCTGTCGGTGCCCACTGGTCGGCCGTTATTGAAGGCGACGACCAGGATGCAGCCATACAGGTAGCACTTGTCGGACCGCACCAGGCGCAGGACAAGGAAATCGGCTATTACGTGGCCGATCAGCTCTATCGTGACACTGACGCCAACAGGCTGAGGGTGGAACAG
>PWHJ01000019.1 GCA_003554865.1 Bacteroidota bacterium
ACCGGAAACTTCAGGAGTTCTCTTCTTCCCATGTCAAGATACCATATAATTCCGTCATCAATATTGAGCGGACCGAAAAGGGGATTGACAATTTCGCCCGGCCCGCGGCCTGTCCTGCCTGATGATAAAATATATTGAAAATCTTTATTGTATATATGAATCTGGTGTGAATCATCGGGTGTATCGATTAGAATATAGAGCGAATCATAAACACGTATCCTGCATCTTTTATAATGCTCCGAAATTCCTGCATTCCTGCCCTCAAGATTGTACACAGATTCAAAAAACGAATGTGTCTTTTTTTCACCTCTTGTGCCGCATGATACAAGGCAACAAATTGCAGCAAAAAGGATTACCGAAGTTTTAATTGGTTTTAGCATAACAAAGTTTTCAAATTGTAATATTTCTGGCCGTGAGGTTCAATTTTTTTTTGATTCTGCAATTGCCGGTAAAAAATTTTCACTAAACTAATTTACAAAAAACTATTTGTATGAAAGTAAGTTTTTAAAAATTGAATAAAATTAATTATGCTAATACCATATTCTAAAAAGATAACACACAATTTACCAAGCTTAATATATTGAAAATTACCGCTTGCATCTACCGGCATATGATTAACTATATTTTATAAATATTTTGAAAATAATAAAAATATTTCGTATTATTGTGATATCATTTTAATATCATACACGAATGTCAAACTAGTTATTAAATCACTTAAATTAAAGATCATGGAAAAAGAAAAGGTTATGTCTCCCTATCTGGGCTATCTTGGTGCCTTTTTTGCACTGGTGTTGTTTTTCGGACCGGTTGCTCTTGCAATCTATATTAGTCCATGGTGGCTGTTCCTGCTTATTGCAGACGCTTTCTGCTGGGCCGGCCTGCTTGTGGTAAACCCGAACGAATCGGCCGTACTTGTCCTGTTCGGCAACTATGCCGGAACTGTTAAGCGGAACGGATTTTACTGGATCAACCCTTTTTTCATCAGGCAGAAAATCTCTTTACGTGCACGAAACCTGAACTCTGAGCCCATTAAGGTTAATGACAAGCTGGGGAATCCGGTTATGATAGGTATAGTACTTGTATGGAAAGTGGAGAATACATACAAGGCTGCTTTTGAAGTGGATGATTTTATCCGTTTTGTTGATATACAGAGTGAAGCGGCAATAAGAAAGCTGGCCGGTTTTTATCCCTACGACAGTTTTGACGATAAGGATGCCGATTTGAGCTTACGTTCGGGGGGCGAAGAAGTTAACAATGAACTTGAGGATGAGCTGAAGGACAGGCTGAAAATTGCAGGCATTCGTGTTATCGAGGCAAGGATAGCATATCTTGCTTATGCATCTGAAATAGCGGGGGCAATGCTCAGAAGGCAGCAGGCGGCGGCTATAGTTTCCGCAAGGCAGAAAATAGTTGAAGGTGCGGTAAGCATGGTGGATCTGGCGCTTGCCAAGCTTTACGAAAAAGAGATAGTTGACTTTGACGAAGAAAAGAAGGCTGCCATGGTAAGCAATCTCATGGTGGCTTTATGCTCCGATAAAGATGTGAGTCCTGTTATAAACACAGGAACTTTATACCAGTAAATAATATGACTAAGAAAAAGAAACCTTTTGTTCTGAGATTGAAACCGGAAATGATGGAAGCTCTTGAAAAGTGGGCTGCAGACGAGTTCCGCAGTGTGAACGGTCAGATTGAATGGATAATCAACCGGGCACTTAAAGATGCGAGAAGGCTGAAGGATGCGGACAAAGGGAAAGGAGATCAAAACAAATAAATAAAAACCATGCAAACTGGCTTGAAAGAAAAAGTAATAATGCATGCATTGTGGCCTGAACGAAGGCATCAGTACAATTCAACACCTTTGAAACACATTCTGTTTTATGCCTGTATTGTTGAACTGCTTGAAAAAGGGATAGTGGTTGTGGAAAACAAAAGAATTAAATGCAGGGATGCGGAAACCGGAGACCCTGTTCTCGACAATGTTGTTTCCCTTTTACTCCCCTATTCAGGGAAAAAACTCTCAAGAATAGCGTATCAACTAGTGCCGAAAAAAGCAACAGGCATATACAGGAAGCAGAAAGAGCTGATGGCCGAACATAATTTACTTGAAAAAGAAGATATAAGCATCCTTATGTGGAAGGTGGGAAATAGCTACAGAGTCAGGAATTACGACATTC
This sequence comes from Bacteroidota bacterium, assembly GCA_003554865.1. Taxonomy (GTDB): domain Bacteria; phylum Bacteroidota; class Bacteroidia; order Bacteroidales; family PUMT01; genus PUMT01. The sequence goes on from PWHJ01000019.1 coordinate 2,178, forward strand.
TTAAGCCGGATATAAAAAAGCTGGAAAGGGTGCTTGTCTACGGGAGAAAACCTGACAGGGAAACAATGCTGCTTGCTGTTCTGGCAAGGGAGGGCAAGCTTTTTAAAAACATTTTCAGGAATTATGAATTCAGGAAAAATGCGGAAAAAAACTACAAAGTGCTTCTGAATTCAGGATTGATTGCGCACGACCAGGCAATAACGGCATTAAGAAAAAGCTATAAACACTCGCTCAATGTACAATATGCATCAGGTACAACTTCAACTACTTAAAAATTTTTGAAATGAACCCCCATCAGCTAAAGCTCACAAAAAAACATGTATAAAACATGGGGGTTCCATCCAAAAACATATATACTTAATTGTTAAGCTGAAATAAATAGCTGATTATTAATTCAATTAAACACACTTTATACAGATGAAAAACTTACTTCTGCACAACAGGCTGACAATCAGATTGTTGGCTGTTGCAATAACATCAATGATGCTTGTTGCTCCTGCACTCTCACAGCAAAGCCCTGTTCTTGAGAGGGAAGCCAGGCAGTTGCTTGACTATTTCATTAACAGGGAAAGCGATAAGGCAATGCAGATGCTTGACGATGCGGTAAAACTGCAGATACCTGAAGGACAGCTTGAGGAAATTGCAGATGGGATAGAAAACCAGGCGGGGAAATATCTTCATGTTGACCGGGTTGTATTCGATTCTTCAGGTGATTATGAAATAGTAATTCTGGTTTGCAAGTTTGAGCAAATGGAGCTGGGTTTCAGGGTCGTATTCAACAAAGAGTACATGGTTGCAGGCTTTCAGTTTGTACCTGCACCTGCAGAAAATTTTACACCCCCGCCCGGTTATGCCGATTCAACATTGTTTACCGAAACGGAAGTCAAAATTGATTGCGGAGATATAACTCTGAACGGCTATCTCACCAAGCCGGCCAAAGGTTCGGACTTCCCCGCCGTTGTACTGGTGCATGGATCGGGGCCACATGATGCCGATGAAACGATCGGGCCGAACAAACCCTTCCGCGATCTGGCATGGGGTTTATCCTCGAATGGGATTGCAGTGCTCAGATATGAAAAAAGAACTTTCAGACATGGCAATACACTTGCAGTAAACAGCTTCACAATATGGGATGAAACCGGAAATGACGCTATTTCTGCTACCGGCTTTTTAAGGGAAGTTAATGGAGTTGACCCTGAAAATATTTACCTGCTGGGACATAGCCTGGGAGGCATGCTTGCACCTGCAATTGCAGAAAAATCACCGGATCTGGCCGGCATTATAATAATGGGAGGAAATTCCAGGCCTTTGCAGGAACTTGTTACCGAACAATATGAATACCTTATGAGCCTAGAAGGTGAAATGAGCAAAGAGCAGAAAGAATTTCTCGAAGAAATAAAAGAGCAGGCACAAGCAGTAAGTGAAAACAGGCTCGATGGATTGACACGCCGGGAAACGCTGCTCAATCTGCCTCCCTCGTACTGGGAAGAGCTGAACAGGTATAACCAGTCTGAAACTGCAGCAGGTATACCGCAAAGGATCCTTGTCCTTCAGGGAGAAAGGGATTACCAGGTTACAATGGAAGATTTCAGGGGATGGGAAAGTGTACTTAAGGATCATCAGACAGCATATTTCATATCATATCCACAGCTCAATCATCTGTTCATGCCCGGCACCGGAAAACCCAATCCAACGGAATACTACAAGGAGAACAATATTGATTCGAAAGTGATTGAGGATATTGCAAAATGGATATTCAATCACTAATAAATACCATTTTTACAATTATCGCACTATTCAGCATTGTATGTACGGATGCGAACATTCAATGTTCGTTTGTGAAACAAAATGTAAAGTATCATTTAGTGCAAGAGCTTGCCTGACAGCTGTCTTTGTGACTGTTATGCGAATTGGCACACAACTTGATTATTATTGTGTAAACTCAAATTATTTATTTACCTGATATTGTTCGCTTAAAGGAACTTAAAGAAAATTAACTCAGACTATTTTAAAGTTGAACGATTGTTAAATTTATAAACTCATTGTAATGCAAAAGCAAGTATATGTAAAGTTACTTTGTGTAGCAATCATTGCTTTATTTTCTGTTTCGGCTTTATCAGCACAGGAGCAGGCACAAGGAGAAAAAACCCGGGCGTTAAATCTTACGATCCGGGACTATGGTATTGGTATTGGAAATTCTCCCCGGGTCAACGGACTAAGGATTAACTTCAGAGACGACAGCCGTCTTGAATCGGTAAACGGATTGAATGTGCCATTATGGCTACCCAGGGATGATGAAAACTTCCGGTCTGTTATTAACGGGATTTCTTTAGGTACAGCTTTCAGAAGCAGGAATTTAAACGGTTTGCATATCGGATTGCTGGGCGGGGGAGCTGATAACAGTATTAACGGGATCGGAATTGGAGCTTTGGGAACAGGTGCCGGCGGTAATATAATAGGTGTTACGATTGGCGGACTTGGTTCGGGCAGCGGGAACGATATTAAAGGATTGGGGGTTGGCGGACTGGGTATTGGGTGCGGGAATGATTTCAAAGGAGTTGGAATAGGTGGATTGGGTATTGGCAGCGGCAATGATTTTCAGGGAATAGGAGTTGGAGGAATAGGTATTGGAAGTGGCAATGATTTCAAAGGAATAGGAATAGGAGGGTTTGGCGTAGGTTGTGGAAATGACTTCAAAGGAATCGGGATTGGAGGTATTGGTGTTGGTTGCGGAAATGATTTCCGGGGAATAGGAGTGGGTGGATTAGGCATCGGAAGTGGCAATGATTATCAAGGAATAGGAGTCGGAGGAGTTGCCGCAGTCTTTGGCAATGATTTTAAAGGTGTCGGATTTGGAGGTTTAAAGTTTGAAGCAGAAAATTCAATTAAGGGAGTTACCTCTAGCCTGGGGATAATCGAATCACCTGACTACAAAGGCTTGGCAGTTGCATCATTTGTAAATGTCAATGAATTCAGGGGGATATCAATAGCAATTTTCAATAAAGCAGATAAACTTAAAGGTGTTCAGTTGGGAGCAATCAATTATGCTGGAAATAATCCAGTGCCCTTAAGATTATTGCCTTTAATGAACATGGGGTTTTAACATATCCCAGGCCTCAGCTGCAGAAGTGTTTCCCACAAAAGGTTTTTATTTTTTATTTTCGGCTGGTAAAGGCTGAAAAGCTAATCGCAGGTTTGTGCTTGAAGGTATTTAGTGGCAGCATAATTCTTACAAGGTGATCGCGGTAGTAACCGTCGGTTTTAGCAGGGCATGAAGCAGCAGAGTCGGCGCCTATCGTAAGAGCCTGTTACCCCCCCCCTGCGATCCCTTTCTTTATTGATACCTATTTAAAACAGTTGGATAAAAAAGGGAAAGATCGTATATTTAAAAAAAGTAAAAAGATTATGGACCTCCAAAAAGAGCCGGACAAAGGATACCTTACATTAATGAATGCTTCAGCACTTTTTTTTATTATCAACCCTTTGTTTGGGATACTTGCACCGCTGATATTCTGGATATTAAAAAAGGATAAAGTGGAAATGGCTGAAGAATACGGGGTAACGATCATAAATTTTCAGATAACTTTAATAATTATTATTA
>PWHJ01000182.1 GCA_003554865.1 Bacteroidota bacterium
ATTAATTTGAGTTTTAAGTTTGTATTTAGTTCGCCTTTAAATCCCCACCTCACAGGCTTATCTCGGCGCTACCCATGTTTATTCATCTTATTTTGTCTGCCAAAGGCTGATGGGGGTTCATGCGAATATTATTTTGTCTGCCAAAGGTTGATGGGGGTTCTACTGAATCCAGGAATTGCGAATCAAGGAGCTGGCAAAAGTTCGGCTTTAGCTCATGGGCATTTATTAGAAAAAAATAATTTTGCGGGCTAAAAGTTGCCCGATATGGTTATGAGGGTTTGCATAAGCTGCACAACAAAAATCATATTCCTTTTAATTTCAGCAACTTTCACCTGTCCCGCTCCATTAACAGGCCAGGAGGACGATATCAGGCAAACTATCAGAGGGCAGGTTGTCGATAAACATACAAACTCACCTTTAGCCGGAGCCACAATACATATTCTGGAGAGCAGTCCGCCGAAAGGCACCACTACCGATAGTGACGGCATTTCCCGATACTTCAAGAGCCTCATATCTGGTCAACTACAGATATTCAACCCTGGATTTTGTCGATAAGGTAGGACTGAATCTTCATGTTGTAGCCATCCCTCAATACCAGGATATATCCTTTAAAATAAATGTGCCCCGGGGAAAAAAGTAACTTTTCCGTTTTCGGCATCGGGGGAACCAGCTTCATTGATTTTGGGCAAGACAGGGAGGAGAATAGGTTCAGTTACGATACCCCAAAAGGTTATCGCACGCGTTACGGTTCAGATATGGGGGCTGTTGGGGCTTCCTACACCTACTTTACAGATGAGAACACCCGTATTGAAACCAAAGCAGCCATATCCGGGCAAAGAGTCACCACCACCATAGACTCATTATATGAGAATGGAGAAGATAAACTATTCTTTCACGAGAACAACTCAGAATGGAAAACCTCTTTCCACTCCAAGCTGATCAGTAAAATCGACGCATAAAACAGTGTGGATTTTGGTATCAGCATTGAAAACAATGCAGTCAACTACACCGACAGTGTTTACACGGGTCCGGGTCAGCCGGAATACATATCACAAATTGACACTAAAAAGGAAAATTTTTCACAGAATACTGATGGTTCTTGAAAATTAGCAAGATTTTTTTTAACTTACCAATGTAAAAACCCGGCTAAAGATGCTATTTATACATTTAAACTTGCCACGTTGCCTGGACACCCATTTATGGTCAAAATATTGATTCAGCGTATACAAAATAATTAACCGCTTTGTTAATTTTAACAAAATTTTCCTGCAAGCCGAATTTTAATAATCTTAGAGTTAGCACCTTTAATTTTATATACTATGAAAACAACAAATTTAATTATTACCTGCCTTGTTTTAATTTTCACAGGTTGTTCCCAAACAGCTGATGAATACCTGTCTTCAGGAAAAACTAAAATTCAACAAGGAAATCACAAAGAAGCTATAGAAGACTTCACCAAAGCTTTAGAAATTGATCCGGAAAATGCAGATGCTTATTATCATAAGGGCCTCGTAAAATATTCTCTGGAAAATTACAAAGAAGCTACAGAATACTTAACTAAAGCTTTAGAATTTGATCCCTATTCAGGGGCTTATAAATTAAGAGGACACGCAAAATATTTTCAAGAGGACTACAAAGGAGCTATAGAGGACTTCACTAAAGCTATAGTATTCGAGCCGGAACATGAAGAGGCTTATTATTACAGAGGACTTGCAAAAATTGAATTGGGAAAATTAGAAAGCGCATGCTCAGATTTAAGCAAAGCCGCAGAATTAGGAATTGATATAGCCTATGAAACAATAAGTGAATATTGCAGATAATTTAAGATATCCATTTTTGTCCATCTGAAATAAATTACCACCCCACACTTACCATGACTATTGGGACGTGCTGTCCCCTTTTCATTGTTTAACCATAAACTCATTCAATCATGGCAAAAATCACTTAAAATCATTATACCTCCAGGAAAATTTCCATTTATAATTACCTCTACACAATTGACGAGGGAGATATTCAACTAATAGAGTCACCCTGGCCTAAATTCCGCAGAAAGCTTAAAAATACCGGAAGGCAAGAAGAGGATTAAAACTTTGCTCCTGATCAATAAGAACCCGGCCATAGCGGTCGGGTTTTTATATATAAAATTTTTTTGGAAGTCGTTGTAAAATTTATAGCTTAGTAAAGCCGTAACAAAAGAAACACATTCATATTTATATATATACACATCATTTAAAAGTTCTTGCTAAACAATCCTTTTCATTTTATTGATCTGGTTATAATTATCAGCTTGCCAATCACAAAGAAATAAAAAACCCTTATAGGTTATAGAGATAAATTTATTATGGCTTCAACACTTAAATGTATTTTCCTCTTACTTATAGCTACCGCAGCTTTTTTTTCCTACAAAATTGCGAAAAAGAAAACCCTGTTAACCCCCCAAAGGTAAGAACGCTGCCTGTAAAAGAGTTCCAGAAAAACATCGCACAAAGCGGAGGAAATATAATGGATAATGGTGGTACTCCGGTTACTGACAGAGGTGTTGTCTGGATTTGAAGCAATAAAGGAAAGACAGATGAAGGTGAAGGAGAAGGAGAATTTGAAAGCGATGTAACTGATCTTTCCTCTTCCACTACTTACCATATAAGAACATATGCTATTAAAGAAGGTACTACAGTATAGTGCAGGAAGCTTTTCCACTTCACACCAGGAAAAAGGGGTTGGTGATATTTCATTTGCCAGTGAGAGCCAGGTTTCCTCTTCTGAGACGGATGATCTTTTTGATATGCCCTGCGGCACAACTTCAGAGTTTATAGTAGAAAAGCAGAACCGGACTCTGAGGAACCATCGTACATATTCAAGATTGCCAGGGAAGATTGAGAGCAAAAGAAATTTACAAAAGGATGATAAAAAAGATTTCTGGGTATATGACAATGATCAGTTTGAAAGTAAAACTGCCGAGTTGAAGGGCAAGAACGATGAGGCAATTCTTTGGGTAACCCAGGACAGTAAAGAGTATGTTACCTCCGACGATGTGGAGCTATATCTTAATGAGTTTGAAAAATATTACGAGGACCTTAAGGATCATTTCGGCAGAGAACCTGATCCAAAGGATTTTTCTGTCCTGGAAAATACCGACGGAAGGGTTAATATAGTCTTAAGTGAGATGTCCTGCGCCGGGTACTTTTATTCTGCTGACCTTTACTCGCAGGAAATGTTCCGTCACTCAAATGAAGATAAAGTTATCTATATCAACTCCGCCTACAGTGATCCTAAACATTTACACGGGCAAGAACACACACCGGCTGTAATAGCGCATGAATTTCAGCATCTCTTACATTATAACGAAAGAGTGCTGGCCGGTGCATATCAAACTGAAACGTGGATAAATGAAGGGTTCTCAGAGTTGGCAAAAGATGTAGCCGGCTATGGTTTTTATCATGAAAACCCTTATCAGCAATTAAGAGTAGCAGATTACATGGAGGCAGTACAGGATGTTTCCGTTATAGGCTGGCAACAGCAATCAGAGAATTACGGTGCCAGTTATCTGTTTTCCCGCTATTTGTATGATCAGTATGGCAAGGACATACTTGAAAATATTCTAAGCTCCCCGGATAAAGCTGTTTTAGCAATTGAGGAGTTTTCCGGTACTCCCTCTGCATTTTGGAGAGTATTTGAGAATTACTCTCTTGCACTTCTTTCCAGCAGTGATAATGGTATAGATCTGGGAAAGCCGTATTCTTTTGAAATTGATATTGAAGACTATTCACCTTTTGTACCTGAACTTGAGCCCGGCGAAGGTTGGGATAACAGGAAAATAAGAGGCTGGTCAACCGGTTTTACAGAAATTACCCCAGGCAATGGCGGGGATATTGAAGTTAAGATTGATGAAGCCTCAGGTGATGGCCGGTTCCGGGTTGTCGCCGTAAGGTATTGAAACTAATTATTGGTAATATGAATAAACCACCCGGGCGTTTATCAGCAATTCCTTTCGCGGAGATTTAATTTAATTTTGTTTTAACAATATACTCCTCACCATCAGATTTTATCACAATATGATCGTGTTTATCAGTTCTGTATATTTCGGTACCTGTAAAGAGAACCTCCAGCTCATCAAGGATAATTTTAGCCACAACAGAAGCATTATTCAGGTGATCTCCATCCGGGTCTTCGGGATGCAGTATTTTAAGGGATCCTTCCTCACCAATATCCTTTGTCATGCCTTTTCTGCCTTCAGTAAAAGATATTTCCGATTCATCAATCATGGTCATGTATTCATTATAAGTAACCGTAGTATGTGGCACACCAGAGCCTATTACTTTTGAAACTGCAAATGTTTCCAGGACCCCGATCAATCCGCCTATATGGTCGGCATGCGGATGTGTAGCGATAATTATGTCAATTTCTTTAATATTTTCACGGTAACCATGCTCAGATTTGTTCGCACACCAAGTGGTTAACCCCCCTGTTTTTTAGATTGCAATATGCAGCATACCGGGGATGCCAAAATACTTATGATTTTTTGTATGCTTTTGAATCTTTCGCTTCTTTTTTGAAATCAATTGACACTTTAGCTGATTCACTTACTGACATGTTGCATTTGCCGGTGAATATAGCTCCTTCATCAATGGAAATTTTGCTGGATATTATTTCTCCTTCAACAATGGCTGAAGACTTCAAAGAAAGTAATTCACCAACAGTTATTCTTCCTTCGATTTTACCTGAGAGATCAAAATTTTTGCAGTTTATTTCTCCTTTAACCTTTCCAGTTTTACTGATAATTAATTTTCCTTTGGAAGAAACGCTGCCGTTTATAGTTCCTTCAACGCGTACATCTCTGTTTGAGATTATGTCCCCGGTTATTTCCATTCCCGGTCCGATTAAGTCAAAAGCAGGGGAAGCAGTGGTAATACTTTTTTTTGACATAGTTTTATGAGTTTAAGGTTTTGTTCTGACCTGTTATTAATCGGAATTTTTTATTGATGTTTATGTAAATATATTAAATTTTTTATAATAAAAATGCTTCTCCACCAGATCATTAACATCCTACCCTTACCATGACGTTGGAGCATCACCGGTACCTTCTTTTTTAAACAAAAACTCACTTAGTCATGGAAAAAATTGATTTTGCAAAAAAACTAACTCCCGGAAAAAGAAGTTTTGTGCTTTGGTTCTTCAGAGCGGTCTTGAACTGATTAAAAGCCACATTCAAACAAAGTATACTTATTATAACCCGGTAGAAAGTAAATCTGTGTGCTAAACGAAAAAAGGCTGCAACCTGTTAAAGCTGCAACCCTTTGTTTTTCGAGTGACCCCGGGAGGACTCAAACCTCCAACCTCCTATCCGTTGTTATACCACCCCTATATTCCATCTGAAATACTGGGGCTTAATTTTACTAATTTCTGCTATTGTTGGATTTATTTCGGGGAATTTACTGACTATAATAAACTTGGTTTAAATAGTGTCCTTTGTTTTTAAAAGAAGAAAGGTGAAGCCTTAAAATTATGTTGTTTTTTTACATCTCCGGGGCTTTTGCACTTTCACTGGCATCAATGCTCCTGAAACAAGAAATGCAGGCAGTAAAATCACCATTTGTCAGGTTTTTTTATTGTTGTTCCGCATGAAAGGGTTACTGATGACGGGAATTGATAATTAGGGTTTACTGATTTTCTCATGCCGGCATTACTCTTCTATTATCTGCCATGTAATAATTATATTCAAAAACCGGCGAAAAAATTATTCGTAATAAGCTCTTAACCAAATGAGCCA
>PWHJ01000124.1 GCA_003554865.1 Bacteroidota bacterium
AAAAAGGTTTTGTGAGGCGGGTAAAAGGCTTAAAGGTTGGGATAATTTAAAAGGTTTAAAACAGGTTTACCATGAAAGGAATCTTTTTTACCTTATTATCCCTCGTATTGGCTTTTTATGTTACCTACAAGGCAATTCCTGCCATAATTCACATCTCGAGGATTAAAGGTAGAGCACCTCCTAAAAAAATATTGAAGAAACAGTAAACCTGATTAATCAAAATTTCTAAATTTGCAAGCAACCTTTTTATTTTAAAAATATATGAAAATCCTCTCTGTTGTCGGTGCCAGGCCGAATTTTATGAAAATTGCTCCTTTTGTTAAGGTTGTTGAAAATTATAATCAAAATACTTCGGAAAAGGTAGATCATACTCTTGTGCATACCGGTCAGCATTACAATGTTCGTATGTCTGAGGCTTTTTTCAGAAACCTTGGTATCCCTGATCCGGATATTAACCTTGAGGTTGGCTCGGGAACTCATGCAGAGCAGGTGGGACAAACTATGATCGCTTTCGAAAAGGTGTTGAATAAGGAGAAACCTGACTGGGTGGTGGTTGTTGGGGATGTTAACGCTACTCTTGCATGTTCTGTTACTGCCAAAAAGGTTGGTGTAAAAGTTTGCCACATTGAAGCGGGACTGCGGTCGGGTGACATGAGCATGCCGGAGGAGATAAACAGGCTTGTAACTGACCGGTTGAGTGACCTTTTGCTTACTCCCGATAAGATCTCAATTGAAAATTTACGCAACGAAGGTGTGCCGGAGGAGAAAATTGTGTTTGTCGGTAACATAATGATAGACACTCTTGAACAAAACAGGGAAAAAGCTGATTCTTTAGATCTGAGCGAGATAATTCAAAAAAACCTGTGCAGGGATTTTTCATGGAACGGCCTTGATGTTGAAGATGGCAGTTATGCTCTTATGACAATGCACAGGCCTTCTAATGTTGACAGTAAGGAGGTTCTGGAGTCTTTGATAAGGTTTATTGTTGATGATCTTTGCAGTGAAAAGACTTTGTTATGGCCTGTACACCCTCGCTCTGAAAAGAATCTTAAGGAGTTCGGTTTGTGGGATATGCTCTCATCTCATCGGAATGTTGTGTTGCTTGAGCCTGTTGGTTATCATGAAATGCTGAGGATGAACATGGGTGCTTCACTGATGCTGACTGACAGCGGGGGACTGCAGGAGGAGTGTTGTGTTCTTGGTACTCCTTGCCTGACTCTGAGATGGAATACCGAAAGGCCGGTTACATTGAAAGAACATGGTGGTGCCAGCGTGCTTGTGGGTAATGATGTGCAGAGGATAAGGAAAGAGTATCAAACAATCCTTTCCAAAAAAAGAACTCCTCAAAGGCCGGAATTATGGGACGGGAACACTGCTCAAAGATGCCTGGAGAGTATTCTTAAAAATTCTGAAAACCCTCAGCCAGTTTAGCTGGATGGTGGAGGTTGGGGCTCCTGCGGGGTTTATGGATCTTGATGTGGTTGTAACCGTTGCCGGGGATGTGGGTGATATGTATGGTGATAATTTAGGGCTTTTGATTTCTTTGCAAAGGGAAGGGGTGTTTTAGCTTTGTTCTGCTGTTAAAAAATCTTAAAAGGTTCAGGATGCTTGAGAAAACTCATTTTAAAAACCTGGCTTGTCTTATTACTTTCGCCGTATAAGAATATTATTATAAAATACTAAAGTATAGGGAAACAACATTTTAAATTTTAAAAGGGGTTTATTTATGTGTGGAATAGTCGGTTACATAGGCTACAGGGAAGCTTGTCCGGTTGTTGTAAATGGGCTGAAACGGCTTGAGTACCGGGGTTATGATTCTGCCGGTATTTCCTTGCTTAACACTGATGCGGGTATATACAAGTGCAAAGGGAAAGTAAGCGATCTTGAAAAGGTTATAGAGGGTAATCCTGTATCTGGGAATATGGGCATGGGACATACCCGGTGGGCTACACATGGTGAGCCGAATGATATGAATGCTCACCCCCACTCCTCTTTTAAGGGACACTTCATTGCGGTTCACAACGGCATTATTGAAAATTACGGGAAGCTTAAAAAAAGACTGAAAGAGGAAGGGTATGATTTCAAAAGCGAAACGGATACCGAGGTGCTTGTCAACCTGATTGAATATATTTACCTCAAATGGGAGGTTGAAGCCGAGACTGCCGTCAGGCTTGCTTTGACAAAGGTTGAGGGGGCATATGGACTGGTGGTGATGTGTACAGATGAAAATGATAAGATGATAGCAGCCCGCAAAAGCAGTCCGCTTGTCATAGGCATAGGTGAGCGTGAGTATTTTATTGCATCTGACGCTACCCCTCTTGTGGAGTATACGAAAAATGTTGTTTTCCTGAATGATGATGATGTTGCCATTGTCAGCCGGGATGAGTTTACCCTGAAGACCATCGAAAATGACAGGCTTGATCCGGAAATACATGAGCTTGACCTTGAAGTGGGGGATATTGACAAGAACGGCTATGATCATTTCATGCTGAAGGAGATTTTTGAGCAATCACGCTCAATACATGATACCTTCAGGGGAAGGATCACACCGGAAATGGACGGCATACGGCTCGGTGGATTGTACCATGCTTTGCCTTCACTTGTAAAGGCAAAGAGGATTATTATTATCAGCTGCGGTACTTCATGGCATGCCGGACTTGTGGGGGAGTACCTGCTGGAGGATATGGCGCGCATACCGGTTGAGGTGGAGTATGCTTCGGAGTTCAGGTACCGCAACCCGGTATTGTATAAGGATGATATTGTGATTGCCATCAGCCAGAGCGGTGAAACGGCAGATACTCTTGCTGCCATAAAGCTTGCAAAGGAGTCGGGCGCAACAGTCCTTGGTATCTGCAATGTTGTGGGCTCAAGCATATCAAGGGAAACACACGGGGGTGTTTATACTCACGCTGGACCGGAAATCGGGGTTGCCTCAACGAAGGCTTTTACCGCACAGGTTACGGTGCTTGCAATGATGTCGCTGCTTCTGGGCAGGGAACGGAATGTTATAGAAGATACGGAGTATGTTTCACTGATCAAGGAGCTGCGGGAGATCCCCGGCAAGATTGAAACTATTCTCTCCCTTAACGATGAATTCAAAAGGTTTGCCGGACTGTATAAGGATGCGTTGAATTTCCTTTACCTCGGACGCGGCTACTGCTTTCCTGTGGCGCTTGAGGGGGCTTTAAAGCTTAAGGAGATATCATATATACACGCCGAAGGGTACCCGGCAGCGGAGATGAAACATGGTCCGATCGCCCTGATCGACGAGAATATGCCGGTTGTTGTCCTTTCACCGAAAAACGGCTCTTATGATAAGATTGTCAGTAATATACAAGAGATAAAGGCAAGAAAAGGGATAGTAATAGCAGTGGTTAACGAGGGTGATAATGTTATAAAGGAGATGGCCGACCATGTGCTGGAGATACCCAAAACAAGGGAGCTTTTCTCGGCGCTGCTGACGGTGGTGCCTCTTCAGCTGCTCTCTTATCACATTGCAGTGATGCGCGACTGTAATGTAGACCAGCCCAGGAACCTTGCCAAGGCGGTAACGGTTGAATAAAATTTAGCTGTATTGGTGTGTCCGTGCAGCCGTTTGTAGAACATAAACCGGTTTTTTATGGAAAAAGATTTACATCTTAAATCTGAAATTAATGAGATCCGCAAGGTTGAAAAGGTAATCGATGAGGTTATTGAACAAAACCGCTTCCCGGAGGAGATATTCGGCAATGTGCTGATCCCGGCCGTTGAGGCGGTTAACAATTCAATTGTCCACGGCAACAGGGAGGACCCTTCAAAGTGTGTGTGGTTTAACCTGAAACTGAAAAACAACGAGCTTAATATCTATATTGAAGATGAAGGTGAGGGTTTTGACTATGAGAATCTTCCGGATCCCACTGCCCCACAGAATATTGAAAAGATAACCGGAAGGGGTATTTTTTTGATGCACAAGCTCTCCGATGAGGTTACTTACATAAAAGGGGGAAAGGCTGTAAAACTCTCTTTTAAACTGTCACAAAATCAATCTAATCCAGTTTAACTGGCATACTAATTTTTTCTCTATTTCGTCCATCACTAACAAAATGAGTGCCTATTTGAAAAAGCCTGAGTGAAATCCATGTTTGAAAACATTTATTTTATCATGACAATACAAAGTAGTACTTTATTTTATCATGATACATATCTTTTTTATTTCAACCCTCCGATGCCGTGACGGATATTTGTAAATGAAGCGAGCTTAACCCCCGATGGTGGCTGATCTAACTAAAAAACTCGTTAAAATTTTTCCAACTAATTACATCAATACCTTCAGACCTTCGCTGACCGGTATTGCCGGCATAAATTATTTTCCCATGTTTTTCTCCGGAGAGATTTAACAAATACCGTAAATTTTTAAAAAATTCATTTTGTATTGTTTTGCCGGATTTAATCTCTACCGGAACAAAATCCGGGGTTTTATCAATAATCAAGTCAATCTCTCTTCCGGTTTTATCCCTCCAAAAGTATAGCTTATCCTTAATGTCATAATTAAACTTTTGTTTAATTATTTCTGAAACAACCAAACATTCAAAAAGAGCCCCCCTTAATGGATGAAACTGTAAATGTTCTTTTTTATAAATACCAAGTAAAGAAGATGCTAATGCTGTATCGTAAAAATATAGTTTAGGCCTTTTAACAATAGTTTTATTGAAATTTTTGTAAAACGGTGGTAATAAAAAAACAATGAAGCTATTGGCCAGAATACTGATCCATGATTGAATAGTTTTAACATCAACACCTACTTCAACAGACAAAGAAGAATAATTAAGCTCCTGTCCGTTTCTGCCGGCAAGCAGCCGCATAAATTTTTCAAAAACAAAAAGGTCAGCCACATTTTTTATTTGTCTTACATCTCGCTCAATATATGTCCTGATATAATTTGGCATCCATTCCTGTATGACTATTTTTTGATCATAAACAGGAGGATAAAAACCATTTATAATAAAATCGTTTTCAGAATAAGACAAGCCGTATTCACTGACCTCTTCCAAACAAAACGGCAAAAGATTCAGATATCCAGCCCTTCCGGCTAAAGACTGGCTGATTTGTTCGTTTAGTAAAAAGTTGTTTGATCCTGTTAGTATGAAAGAACCCGGCTTGCTCTTGCTATCCAAAATTTCCTGCAAATAAGAAAACAATAAGGGGCTTCGCTGTATTTCATCCAAGACAGCGCCATCAGGAAATTGTTCTAAAAATCCCCTGGGATCTTCAGTTGAAAACTGCATATTATCGGGGTTTTCCAATGAACAGTATGGCTTATCGGGGAAAACGGATTTAACAAGTGTTGTTTTACCTGATTGTCTTGGACCGGTAACTGCAACAGCTTTAAACATTAAAGCCAGCTGTTTTAACCTGTTTGTAGCAATTCTTTTAATCATACAACAAATATATGAAAAATATGGAACAAGATTCCATATTTTTCCAAATATATTTTTGGTTCTTACCCTCCGAAATATCCAGCCTGATATATCGCGGTTTATATACATATTGTACTAAGTTGTTATGTGAGTGACAAATTAGTACAACTATAATGTTTTTTTTAGTACATCCCTTAACCACTCTGAAGTACTACCCATTTCCAGACCACTGATTGACTGAACTAAGTTTGTTTTTTATCATGCTGAATACAAGCTTGATACGAATAAAAGATTAGGAAATATTTTAATGTAAACAAAAGCTGCCTGGAATTAAACTTTTCCGGGCAGTTTTTTATTTTTGTGCGGATGAACCCCCATCAGCCTTTGGCAGACAAAATAAGATGAAAAAAACATGGGGGTCCATCGGAATTGAAACACTGAATATCCTAAAGTATAATTATAAAATACTGCTAAACAGATAATTAGGCACACCTTATACAGATGAACAGCTTATTGGAGATTGACATTGAAATACTGCGACTGATCCAAAACTACAGAATTGAGCTGCTGGATTATCTTTTTTACTGGTTGTCAAAATCGACATATTTTGTATCAGCAAGCATTATAATTTATCTGGGTTGCATTGCTTTTTTCAGAAGGTCAGAAAGGTTTAAAACCCTTCTTTTGAGAATGGTTACTATGCTTTCGGTTACTACACTGATTGTCCTCTCATTAAAGTACACTATCTTAAGGACAAGGCCTTTTGAATTATATTCAGATATAGTAAACTTGGCAGGGGCCTGTAGTCCCTCTTTCCCGTCCGGTCATACTGCCGTTGCCTTTACTGTGGCATTTGGGTTAATGTTTTCAAAAATAAAAAGGATTTACTATTTACCTGTTTTACTATGGGCTATAGCTGTAGCATATTCAAGACTGGCCCTCGGGGTTCATTTTCCCACCGATATATTGACTTCAATAATATTGGCGTTCACCTCTGCCATGGCATCCGCGTTTATCTACACGGATGCTTCAGGTAAAAAGAAAAGTCAACTGTTTTAGTTTTCCCTGTTGTAAACTATTCTCCTTTTCATTTGACCGCGCTGGGTTTGACGGGTTATTTCAACCGTTAGGGTATCGCCGTCATCAGAGAGAGACCATATCTCGGTGGCCTCCATTTCCCTTACCTGGTCCCTGCGCCCCCTGGGCTCAATCCGCTGGGTTGTCTCGAATATGAGGGCTTCCCGGTCATCTGACCACCTAACGGTCGATCTGATCTCCTGTCCTCTCATACCGGTATTAACATTGGTCTCCCCGTCAAGGGTGTACTCTTCTGTCAGAACCTCCCTCCTGCCTTCAGGGGAAACAGCGCTTCTTTCAACAATAAGCCTGTTCTCCTCCTGCTCAATTTCCAACTCAGAAGGGCTTACCTCCCTGCGGCCCTCACCCGGGTCGCTTCTCTTTTGATCTACCACCCACCTGCCGGAAAAATCAACAACCTCTTCCCCGGCAAATCCTGTAAGGGAAACAGAAAAAAGAAGTGAAGAGATTACAGGGATAAAAATTTTTTTAAAAATTCTTTTATTTTCCATACTTATAAAGTTTAGAATTCACCTAATAGTTTTTGCCCATTGTTTTTGCCCATTAGTTTCTGCTCCATTGTTTTTGCCCCATTGTTTTTGCCCATTAGTTTCTGCCCATTAGTTTCTGCCCCATTGTTTCTGCCTCCATACCCCTGCTTGTCCATAACATTTTGCCTGTAAAAGCGGCCGGGGAGAAACGAATTTCTAAAAGGCTTAACCTCAAATGCTTTCAATACATTACTATAGCAAAGTTGCAACAATATATAACGTAATCCAAATTAATTACCCAGCAAAATCCACTCAGAAAACCCACCTGTATACAAGCCTGAAGTCCCTGCCGGGCATCACGTAGTGCCTGTCCTCTACTCTTGAAAGATGATCGCGGTAGCTGGTGTCAAGGACATTGTCAACTCTGAGGATAATGCTGTGGTTATCCCTTTTGTTTATACGGTAACCTGCCTGAAGGCCCAAAAGTGTGTAACCCTCTGTTATCTCCTCATGGGGGGCAACCCTGTCCTGGGTGGCAGCATGCCTTACCTTTGCTCCTACCCAACCTTTTCCGTAATCATATTCTATCTCACTGTTGATCCTGAAGGGCGGGATAAAGGGCAAATACTCCCTCTCACCTGTTGTCCTGCGTGCATTGACATAGTCCATACCCAGATCAAGTGTAAGACCCTCAACGGGCTTCATCCTCATAGAAAACTCACTGCCGTAAAACCTCGCCTCATCATCCAGGTATTCAAATATTGGAAGCTCTGAGCCGGGATCGATATCCCCGGTGGGCTCGAAAATTATATAATTCTCAAAGTAGTTCACAAAACCGGTAAGTTCAAGATGAAAATTCTCTCTCTGCCAGCTTATGAATATATCGGCACCGTGGCCTATCTCATCTTGCAGACCGGGATCGCCGAGCTCATAAGTGCCAGCACCCAGGTGCGGTCCGTCAGCAAAAAGCTCTTCCACAAGAGGATTCCTGTGCGAGCGTGCAAATTGTCCGCCAATTTCTATATTGTCAGACGGTCTGAAATTGATTCCCACCGAACCTGTAAAGTTTACCACATTCCGGGTTTTTGATATATCAGGAAAAAGATGATTGGGCATTGCGCTCACATGGTTTGCATCCATCCTCAGTCCCGCCTGCAAGCGGAAAAGCTGAGAGAGAGGTATCTCCTGGAAAGTGAACAGACCTAAATTTACTCTCTCCTCACCGGGGGTATAAGCCTCCTCTCCACCAATATCAAGAGTGTGTCCGTGGAGGTTCAACCCTACAGCCCCGCGGTCGAATATTCCTACCGGTTTGTGCTGCAGGGTCAGTGTTGAGCTAATGTGAGACTTATCGTGAGAAAGCTCTATAAACTCATCTGTAACCCCGTCAATTGTCTCTATCTCAACCTCCTCCTGTGAAAGGTGAGTACCGTTAAAACGCAGCTGAGCCTTGTCAAAAAATCCCTCGCGCTCAAAAGAGAACCTTCCCTGCAGGCCGTATCTCTGCTGGCGGACTTCAACTTCTTCATAAGGATCGTCAAGCTCCTCCGGCAGACCGTATGTCTGATGATTGGCCGATAAACTGATACCACCCGAAACACTTTCCCTTTCAATGCCAAAGCCCATGGCAGCATCGAGATGGTCAATGTGTGTGCCGGGCAGCTCGCCTTCGGGTGTGGTTATATTACCCGTATTGCGGTATGAGAACCTGCCGGTTATCGCCCGGCTCTCACCACCATAAGTATAGCGGCCGAAACCGGAGCCCATATTGTTCATAGTGGCACCCTGAAGGGAAACGGTTCCTGTTGCACCTTTATCCCAATCTTCGGGGATATCCCTTGTATACATATTTATAACGCCGCCCAGGGCACTTGAGCCATAAAGAAGGCTTGCCGGTCCCTTAACCACTTCAACCCTGCTGGCTGAAAGAGGGTCCATTGAAATTGAATGGTCGGCAGCTGTTTCGGCAATATCGCCCATGCGCTCGCCATCCTGAAGGACCAGCACCCTGTCGCCATCCATTCCACGGATAACCGGACGAGACGGGGCGGAACCCATTGACCTCATTGTAACACCCGGCCGACCCTCGAGCATCTCCCCTAAAGATACTTCACTTTGTCTTGCAAGATCTTCGCCCATAAGGGAGAAATCGGACTGATACCTGAAGCCGCTGGCTGTAGGGGAAGAAGTTAAAACAACCTCTTCCAGCTCTACACCTGTATGTCTAACCTCAATTGTAATTTCGACCGATTCACCTGGCTCTGCTTCAAATTCAGCATAAGCGGTCTCGTATTCCATACCCTTTACAATAAGCCTGATGCTTCCCGGGGGAGCATTATCTATGGCAAACCAGCCCTGTTCGTCAGTTATGGTACCAACTGTAGTCTCTTCAATTATAACGTTGATGTAGGGTACGGGATCACCTTCTTCAGCATCAACAACCTGTCCTGTAACGGTAGCACTCTTCTCCGACCGCTCTTCCGGCTTATCGCTGTCGCCCATGGCGTATCCATTCAGGTTAAACAGGTGCAATATTATTAACAAGGGGGCTATATATATTAGTTTTTTTGGAGTATTCATATCTCTGTTGTTTTGTCAGTTTTTTAAACATGTTAATTCAATTTTGCAAACACCGGCAACGAATGATCGGAAACATGCCTGTTTGCCGATTATTGTAAGTTACCTGCTTACACTCTACCAAATAAATTGCAAAGAAAGTTTGATTGAATTAACAATGCGGGGGAGCTCTCAACAGAGGTATTTTATAATGTGTTTTAACCGGAACAGGCAGAAAGTTAAAAGAAGGTTTTTTTGAGGTAACCTGCCTGATAACAAAAAGGATTGATAATATAAGTATTACTATTATATATACGCCGGAGCTGAAGAAATAGAGAACTATCAGCTCACTCTCGCTGTGGTCATGACCTGCTGTGGACTTGTCAGAAGACTCCTCTCCCTTGTCTCCCTCACTAGATGCCATACCCTGGTGATTATCAAGAGGTTCTTCACCCTTATTCCCCTCAGCAGGTGCTGTTCCTTTCTGATTATCAAGAGGGGCCTCTCCCTTGTCTCCCTCGTTGGGTGCTGTTACCCTCTGACCCTTAAGAGGAGTTGTTTCCGGGTCCCGTTCAACAGGTTCATCGCCCTGATGATAATAATCAGGGATCGCTGCCTGATAATCCTCAGGTGGTTCAGCCCTCTGATAATGCTCAAGACTCTGATAATCCTCGAGCGGGGGTGTATCCAGATCATCCTGTTTTTCTTCCCTGTCATAAGGGTGGGCATGCATGATAACCTGACCGCCGGGAAGCTCATGGTAGTGCCAGTTGACTGCGTTATTGGTAATCAACCATAAAACCGCAAGAGAGGATAATATGAGCAGCAGTTTTTTCATTGAACGGTCAGGATCTTTTATTAAAACGGTCAATACACAAAGTAAAGAGCCTTTATTAAATGCCAATATTCACTTTCGGGTGCTTTTTGCATATTCTTGACCAAAACGGTTAACATGCCTTAATTAGTCTAAATAAGTATAACGTATTTATTCCCCCTTTTATTGCCGGTATTATTATCCCGGAATACTCAAACTTATGAGGGTTCTCCTCAATTTTTAATATTTTTGCAGAATATTGTTTTGGAATTTTTACGGATAAATCTTTGATGAACAAAAAAGAGGTGGACGCGCTGATCCGGTTGCTGGAGGACCCGGATGAGAACATTTTCAGCGAGGTTTCGGAGAATCTTCTAAATAAGGGACCCGATGTTATCCCTTTGCTGGAAAAGACATGGGAGGAGTCAATGACCCCGGCCTACCAGGAGAGGATTGAAAATATCATCCAGCAGATCCAGTTCAGAGATGTTAAAAAGGACTTGTTACAGTGGGTTGAAACGGGAGGGGAAGATCTTCTCGAGGGAGCATGGATTGTAGCCCGGCACCAGTATCCGGATGTCACCTACGGGGAGCTGTCTGATAAAATTGAGGCAATTTCAAAGGAGGTGTGGCTGGAGCTGAACGAAAACCTTACCGCGCTGGAGAAGGTTAAGCTCCTTAACCATTTCTTTTACGAGGTTCAAAAGTTCTCGCGTAACAGAATGAATTTCTACGCTCCGCAAAACTCCTACATCAACCTTGTTCTTGAAAGCAAAAAGGGGAACCCCATCACCCTTGCCATTATCTACTCGGTTGTGGCGCAAAAGTTGAACATGAACGTTTACGGTGTAAACCTGCCAAAAATATTTCTCCTCGCCTACACTCTCAACCCGGTAAATGAAGAAAGCAGCGGGGAGCCGGTTGTGTTGTTTTACATAAACCCCTACAACAGGGGTGCTGTACTCGGGAAAAAGGAGATCGACCAGTTTGTGAAACAGCAAAAGCTAATGGTGCGCAAATCCTTCTACCTGCCCTGCAGCAACATAGAGATCATCCAAAGACTGCTGCTGAACCTGATCTTTTCATATGAAAGACTTGGTTATCCTGACAAAATAGAAGACCTGACCGAGCTGCTGAGAATAGTAAAGCAGGAATAACTCTCTAATCGACTCTGGTCCGCTGTCGGTTTTAAGAGGTGGACAATATCATCAGATTATGTATGGATATTTCGGACTAAACTGACCCCTCCAATCGGAGGGAATAACAGGCCATTTTTAATATAAATTTTTCTGCCATTCCGGCGGATGTTGACCCCTTTTGCGGTGAATCGGCTCCCATTTTTCGTATCTTTAGATATGCATTGAGAAATTGAAGAAACAAAAAAAGTTTAGTAATAACTAAACAAAATGGCTAATTTTACGTTATCTAAAATAGAGGCCATAAAAGCCAAGCAACCAGTTTTTAAATTGATTAAATCTGGAAGATGCCAATTTGATAAATTTGAAAAAGAAGCTAAAAAAAGATACAAGACAGAAGTTGCTAAAATTTATCAATATTTGGAACAAGCAGCTAACTTAAATAGATTGCCAAGTACAAAATTCAAAGATATAACCCCTAAAAATGAGAAAGTTAAAGAGCATGAGGTTAAAACTAAAAATTTAAGAGTATATATTATAAAAGAAGGCGGTGGTAAAATAATTGTTTTAGGAGGATATAAGAAGAACCAAACAAAAGATTTAAATAAATTTAGATCAATAAAAAAAGAATATTTGGAGGGTGAAAGTTATGAAAAGAGAAGAGCTTCTGAGGAATAAAGGTTATTGGATTTCAAAAATTCAGATTGATTTATATAATGAATTTATTGATTATATGGAAAAAAATAATATTAATCAAACTGAGTTAGCAAAAAGGCTTGGGGTTTCCAAGGGATATATCAGTCAGGTATTGAATGGGGATTTTAATCATAAAATATCAAAATTGGTTGAATTATCACTTGCTATAAACAAAGTACCTGAAATTAACTTTAGAGATGTAGATCAAGTAATTAATGAAGAAAGAAATACAGTTGATTTTACACATTCACAAAGCGAAGACGAAAACAAAAGTTCAATAAATTTGCCTGGAAAATAAGGAATAACACTCTAATCCACCTTGCCGACATCGGGTGTCTTAGTCCATCGGTATCCCTCCGGTATACTGAATATTGCAAGTTAGCAAAAGAATTTCTATAGGATGATTCTTGTAGTTGTTAGCGGTTCTTCTAGTTATTTGGCTATTGATGTAGGATGTGTTCAAAAAAAAGATCGTAAAATGGTATAAAATTAACTTTTGTATTATTCACTTTTATTGAGTTCCGGTAATTCAAATTAATTATGTATGCTTTTGCCGGCTTATATTTTTCAATAAAGCTTCTAAAAGACCTGCTTATTTTTTCATCTTTAATGTACTTATGTTTTGCCTCTATGGGTATGATATCTAAACCGGCATTGATTATGAAATCGACTTCAGCCATACCGGTTGTACGCCAATAATGTATATTATGAGAAGTGTTTTTCAGCAAATCATATAAAATGGTAAAGATAAAACTTTCAAAAGCCTGCCCTGTGTTTTCAAGGGCTATATCATTCCCGTAGCTACCAAATGCATAATTGCGGAGTCCTGTATCTGTAAAATAAATAACAGGTGACTTTGTAATCTCCTTTCTTTTATTTTTATAAAATGGTGATATAGATTTAATTATAAAGGTATGTTCTGCGTACCACAAGTATTTTTTTAATGTAGGTATTGATAAACCAACGTCTTTGGCGCAAGTTGAATAATTGATTCCTGAGCCTGTTGTATGAGATAACCACTTTATTAGTTTTACAAAGCTGTCCGGTCTTTCTAAGTTTAAGAGCCATGAAATATCTTTTTGTACATAACTTGAAAATATTTCATTCATAGTCATTATTTTCTCTTCTGCTGTTTTTGATGTAGCAATAGCCGGGTACCCACCATACATTAGATACTCTTTTAAAAAAATGTACGTATTATCTTTCTCAACATCAAAATAATCCCGCAGTTTATCTTTGTACTTGTAGCCGGTACTATAGTTAACAAATTCATCAAATCTGACAGGCATTATTTCAAAAATACGCTTTCTTCCTGCAAGTGATTCGTGGATCTTTTCTTTCAGTTCCAGGCTACCTGAACCCGAAGCTATTAGTTTTATGTTTCTCTTTTTGTCATAAATTCCTTTTAAGAACAAGCCGGCATTCTCTTTTCTTTGAATTTCGTCAATAAAAACAAATATTTTTTCACCTCCAACTTCAAGGGAAATTTTTTTCAATAAAGTTTGCTGTGAGGCGAAGTATTTATAGTCAGTTTCAAAATCAAGGTTTAAAAACAAGGTTGCATATCCTTCATCTTTAAGTTTATCTTGAAGAATATGCATTATAGTCGATTTTCCAACCTGCCGGGCACCGGTAATTAAAGTAATTTCGGGTTGATGAAGGTGGTTTTCAATTTGAGGTATTATATTCCTTTGTATAATCATGTCTTACAATTTACCCGGTAAAATAATAAATAAATTTACAAAAATATCGGGTAAATTGCAAAAAATTTTCTAATCCACCCTTGCCGACATCGGGTGTCTTAGTCCATCGTAAGATTTGAGAACGGCCTTGATGGAGCCTACGCGAAGTTCTGCCTCGATCATTACGGGAACCCTGTTATCATCGTCAGTCACCCAGATAAACATCTCATCCCCGCCCTTGAAAAGAATGGAAACGGTCCCTCACCCTGAAAATCCTGTCATACCAGCGGTGAGACCTGCCGTAGGTGTCGAGGTAGTAAGCCGGAGTTCCCATCAACACCACAATAGCATCAGCCGGCTGCAGTTCATCTTCGACAACAAGCCAGGAGCCGGCAGAACGCAATGCAAAACCAAATAACAAAAGCATTGCCAGAGCAATGGCGGCATAAAGCAAATGTTTTTTTCTAAGGGGTATTTTCGCCTTTTTATATTGCCTGCAGCCCATTCTCAATAACATGTTGCTGCTCTTTGCCGCTCATGTGGGGTGGGGATAGGTAGATTTTATTATGGCGTTTTATCATAGTGTGTTAGAGTTATAAGGGCTTAATTTACTTTATCACACTTTTAATATCGGTGTAGAGTTATGATGATTTTTATAGGAAACTATTGATAATGTAATTTCGGGGTAGTTTTCGGTAAATTTTTTATATTTTGTCTGTTTATAATTAATGCCATCGGCTTTTACTTCATAAGCCTTACCGGTTTTATAATCCGCAGAAATGATAAAATCAACCTCATTGCCATCAGCAGTTCTCCAGAACTTAATATCTTCCTGCCTATGAATTTGAGATAATCTTAGAAACAGATAATTTTCAAGCATAGATCCTGTATCTTCCCTGGTTTCAAGTTTTGAAAAGCGTTGGAGCATTACGTTTCTTAGCCCAAGGTCATTAAAATATATTTTTGGCATTTTAACAATTTCTTTTCTCAGGTTTTTATAAAAAGGCTTAATAAATTTAATATGAAAACATTTTTCCAGTGCTTCCATGTATTTATCAAGTGTATTAGTATGAATTCTAAGAGTTTTTGACAACTCATTTTTATTGACAAGATTGCCTATCTGACCGGCAAGTAACGTCATGAGCTTATAAAATTCCAAATCATTTCTGATATCTGATTCAAGTATGTCTCTTTTAATATATGAATCTCTTAACTCCATTAATGCTTCTTTCTTCAAATCTGCGTCCGGTTCAAGTGCAACAGCGGGGAAGCCACCAAAGACAAGGTAGTTTCTGAAATGATCCTCTATCTCATAATTTTTCAGGGAAGTATAATCCTTTCTTGTCCTCATTGTACTTATTTCATTACTCAAATCTTCCCTGTTGATAAATTTGAGATATTCCGGGAAATTGAGAGGAAAAAGGTGAAATATTCTTTTCCTTCCTGCAAGTGAATCTTTGAATTTCCGGTCAATATAGAACGCACTACTGCCGGTAGCAATAATTTTCAGGTTTGATAAATAAGTATCATACAAGTATTTCAATACCCCGGAAGGATCATTTGCATATTGAATTTCGTCAATAAGCAAATACATCCTCTCGTGAGCCGGTTCATCTGATTCAAGAGGGTTTAACGGTCTTTCCGTAAATTTGAAAATATTTTCAGGATGCTTGTTTATTTCACTTAATGCATCTATATTTTCCAAAGACAGATAAAATACTTTTTTTTTAGATTCTTTCAATTCTTTATAAAATTGTCTTAGCAATGTAGTTTTGCCTACCTGGCGAGCACCAGTTATAATTGTGTATTCCTTTCGTCTAAGGTGTGCTTCTAAAGAATCGTGAATATGTCTTTTTATGTAGTTCATTTTTATGAACAAAAATAATAAAACTATACAATATTATAAAAAATATCGGATAATTTCTACAATAGTGTGTTAAAATTATTTGGCTATTGATGTAGGGTGTGTTCAATAAATTGCAAAAAATTATCTAATCCACCCTTGCCGACATCGGGTGTCTTAGTCCATCGTAAGATTTGAGAACGGCCTTGAT
Source organism: Bacteroidota bacterium (assembly GCA_003554865.1). Classification (GTDB taxonomy): domain Bacteria; phylum Bacteroidota; class Bacteroidia; order Bacteroidales; family PUMT01; genus PUMT01. The sequence goes on from PWHJ01000124.1 coordinate 15,903, forward strand.
GGAGCCTACGCGAAGTTCTGCTTCGATCATTACGGGAACCCTGTTATCATCGTCAGTCACCCATATAAACAAATCATCCCCGCCCTTGAAGATATATCCGTCAACCAGCGTGATGGAAAACTTCAGGCAGTCATAAGTGCCTCCCCTTCGTGTTTCGATGGTTTCGCGACCGAGGAATTTGGGGTTTATACTGTGAAGCTCGTCCCTTATAAGTATGCTGAAGGGAATACGATCATTTTTATTGTATGAGGAAAAATCAATATTCCTTGCAATATAGGCGGCGGTAACAATATCGTAGGAGCACGGGCCAATATCAATTGTATCTATCTGCCTCGGCCTTTTCGAATCTTCGGTGGATGCCACCACCTTGCTGTTGTCATGGTAAAAATTGTAAACATCCCAGGCTTCATGTCCGCCTTCATAGGTGTCCATCTCATGCCAGAGCGGCCTTAGCGTTTCCTTTTCAACATAAGAATGGAAGCGGTCCCTCACCCTGAAAACCCTGTCATACCAGCGATGAGACCTGCCGTAAGTGTCGAGGTAGTAAGCAGGAGTTCCCCTGAATTCAGACTCTTCTACGCTGAAATTAACCAGTCCGGCATTTACCCATATCAGTCCCCAGTTATAATAAATCGTATACTCAATCTCCTCCCCGGGCTGAAAGGCAAAATTTTCCGGTACACATACACCGCTGGTGTCAATATTATGAGAGTTATCAGCAATAATTGAAGCAGTGACAAACATGAATAAACACGTTAAAACCAGCCGCCTCATACACTTAAAGTTCTATTTTGGATGTTCAACACAGTATGCAAATTTTATCAATAAACGATATATTTCAAATTATGTTCCCCTTTTTAACATTCTTTTATCTTTTATATATAACTCCAGTGAGGATATCATTTGCGCAACGGTAAAATTTTCCAAAACATAGCGGCGGGCATTTCTACCCAATCTATCCGACAACTCCCTGTCCCCGGCAAGCTTTTTGACAGCCCCGGCTATGGCTTCCGCATCACGGGGAGGTATTAGCATCCCGACACTTTCATCGGGCACCAGTTCCTTCGACCCGTTCACCTCTGTCAGCACAACCGGCCTGCCACAGGCCATAGCCTCCATTGCAGCATTGGGCATTCCCTCATAAAGTGAGGGAAGAATAAAAATATCACATCCCTTAAGATACGGTCTCACATTTTCAACAAAACCCTCAAAGCGGATCATATCAGAGACCCCTTTCTTTTCGGCATAAGCCTTCAGCTTGCCGTAAAGCTTCCCCTGACCCAGAACAAAAAATACCAGGTCGCGGCATTCATTTTTAAGCAGCCCAATGGCATCGATCAGGTAAAAAAGCCCCTTTTGAGGGGCCAGCCTGCAAGAGGTCAGAACAACCTTCTTTCCCGGGAATTGCTTTTTAAAATCAAAAGAAGGGGAATGATCCTCTGGCTCTATACCATTATATATAACCTTGACAAATTCTTTGTCTGCAACTCCTTTTTCCTGATAAAAATCCCTTATGGTACGGGTATTGGTGATAAGTCCATCAGCCAGCCTTCTGAGCAAAAACGAGTGCTTTCTGAAGCTTGACCTCAGGGGCAGTCCATGACGGACAAGCACCGTGGTATTGCCGGCCACCCTCGCCGCCAGTCCACCAACAGCCAAATCCCTGTCCCTTGTGATCAGAACATCAATGCTCTGTTTTTTTATAAAGGAAGCAATTTTGAAAACATGGTAAGGGCTCAGATCGCTTAAAATATTAAACCCGGCGGTTTGCAGACCTCTTTGAGAGGCTTTTTCAAGGAGCACAGAGCCGGGACGGCCACCCACATATATCGTGTGACCTTTATTCTTTAAACCTTCAGCTGCATTCAGAAGCCACTTCTCTCCTCCCCCGAACTTGGCCTTGCCTATTGAGTGAAGAAAAAGAATGTTAAGGCTGCCTTGCATCCTGACAAAGTAAAGATAGCGATCCGTTTAACAATACCTTAAAGCAGAAGAGAATGTTCACGTGAGGTCAAAACTCAGTTATCACCGGGAGTGCCGGCGGCAGATGACGCTCCCGCTTTTTGCGCGGTTTCGGGAACCTCAGGGGGTTTTCCTTCATATTCATAGGTGGGAATAATAGCCTTTAACTGCTTTCGGATTCCTTTGCCATCCTGCCGCTGTGCCATTTCAAACAACTTCTCAAGCATATCCTCGAATCTCTTTCCCGGATAGCCTGAAGTTTTGGCAGAAAAAATCTTGGTGTGACTTGTTGCATTTGTATTCTCCTCCTCGGTGAGAAGCTCTTCACACATTTTCTCACCCGGTCTCATGCCGGTATACATAATGTCTATATCTTCATTCGGCCTCATTCCCGAAAGCTTGATAAGATCATAGGCAAGATCAACTATTTTTACAGGCTCTCCCATATCGAGAACATACACCGAACCGTTACCTCCCAGTCCGCCGGCCTGTACAACCAGCTGGGAAGCCTCGGGTATGGTCATAAAGTAACGGGCCATTTCCGGATGAGTTATCGTGAGAGGTCCGCCGTTCTCAATCTGCTGCTTGAAAAGCGGAACAACACTGCCTCTGCTGCCCAGAACATTGCCGAAACGTACAGATACGAATTCCTGCCCCTCCGAGGCCAAACATGATCCCCATTCTACAACGTACTCGGCAACCCTTTTGGAGGCACCCATAACTGATGTCGGGTTTACCGATTTATCCGACGATACATTAACAAAGCGCCTGACATTGTATTTCAGGGCCATATCAACCATGCTGCGGGTGCCGGCAACATTGTTAAAAATAGCCTGCTCGGGATTGTTCTCCATTAAAGTAACATGCTTGTGGGCTGCAGCATGAAAAACAACATCCGGACTGTATTTGCTGAAATGCTTATCAAGCATATCAACATCCTTTACATCGGTTATCAGGGTAACAAAGTCAATATGGGGATACTTCTGAAGACATTCGGACTCCACCTTGAAAATACTGTTCTCTCCCCTGCCAAGCAAAAGGATCTGACGGGGCCTGCACCTTGTAATCTGCCTTACTATTTCCGAGCCGATAGAGCCACCGGCACCGGTAACCATTACAACTTTGTTTTTTATATAATCGGAGATCGATTTATAATCCAGCTTAACATGATCGCGGCGCAAGAGATCCTGTACATCAACCTCACGCAACTGTGAAATGTTGAACCTGCTGCTTATAAGCTCATATATTGCAGGCATAATTTTGAACTCCACACCCGATTCCTTTGCCACCTCGACAACATCGCGGATTATCTTACCGCGGGCAGCGGGCATGGCTATTAAAACCATGTCGGCATCCTTTTCCGAAATCACCCCGGGAAGATCATGCAGGGAACCCAAAACGGGCACTCCCATAAACCTTTCCTTTTGCTTTGCAGGATCATCATCGATAAACCCAATTGGTTTCATTTTAACTTCAGGGTGGCGCATAATCTCTCTCAAAAGAAGATTACCCGCTACCCCGGCTCCTGCTATCAATACCTTCTTTGGCGGATGCTTTGACTTTGCTCTAATCTTTTTATCCCGTTGCTCAAAATGAAGGCGAGCTAAAATTCTAACAGAGCCCATCAAAAGAAAAGCAAGCATTGCCTGAATAAAAGGGATGCTAAGGGGAACAAAGAGGAAATTTCTCAAAAATACCAAAGAGGCGATTAACAAAACAAAAACTACGGCAATAGCCTTTGTAAGCAAAAAAAGGTCAATAATGCTTGTGTTGTGCCACGACTGACGATGCAATCTGAAAAAGTTAAGGGTAAAACCCTTTACCGGCAGGAAAATCAACATCAAAAGAGCTACATCGGAAAAGTTAGGCAACAACTGAGCTTCCACACGTAACAAATAAGCCGCGGGAATAGCAATTGTCCACAGTAATAGATCAATAGTAAATTTCAACAGAGTTCTGTCCTTCATATAAGCCTTATATAACCAGATGTTTATCTTTTAAATAATATATTAACTCCGCCTTGAAAAAAAGCAACAATTGCTTGTTGCCGCTTACAAGACATCATGTATAAAGTGCTGATAATTCGTGATTTATTTTTATTTGAATCAAAACACGGTTTTTAGTAGATTCAGTTTCAACGAAACTTTTAATATGCAAACATCTCAATTTTCTACCTTAAGCCCGCATAAGCAGTTTAAAATTACTTATTTTCCCCAAATGCGATCAAGCATGCATACCCTGCCATATTTAAAATTTTATACAAAGGTAAAAACATATTCGTAATAACCTTAATTCTATTAAGAAAAATCCCCATAATGTTTTACAAAGTTATCCATCAAACAATTTCGTCATCAGCACATGGCTCAATATCAATCATTTAGTCCTTCGGTCACAATCTTCAAAAACCTCCTCTTTTTATTAATTTAAACAACATCCCAAAATTATTCCCGTACATATCCCCAATATCCGCCGCAAAAGTCACATTCGCTTCCAGATCAAAAAAATCCAGTGGGGTGCTTAACTCCAGCATCCAGCTGAACTGGTCCCTGCGGGGTTCATAAGGCCTGCTGTAGGTACCGTAATTGCGCGAATAAGTAAAAAAATTCCTGTAAGCTATATTTTGTGTAATATACCCTTTCACCCCAACATGATGTGCCCTGACCCTGTTGTTCCTTATCCTGTGGGAAGCAGGATCGTTAAGCAACGGCGAGGTTATAAGGGGCGTACCGATAGTGTATTCATGGTAAGTCCACCCCGACTGGTAATGCCCGTGGTTGAAATAGTTGTCCCTTCCACCCAGTGTATCGCCGTCAATATCATGATACTCCCCGCTTTGATGGGTAGTATGCAGATACTCGTAGACGATCGACTGAACAGGCTTTTTCTCTTCATCGAACCGGACCCACGCACCCCAGAGGCCATCAGGAAAATTCTGCCTTCTCCAGCCAGATCCATCCTCCATTATATCCTGAAGGTAGATGCCGGCCGATAGATTGTCAAGATTCAGATCTATACCCTGTGTACGCGAGCCCAGATGATCCCCAATTTTATTAATCTCCCAGCCCTCGGGAGATCCGGGATCATCAGCGGGAGCCGAGCTAATAAAAAATACACGGCTGAAAGCTTCAAGATCCGAAGGATAAGGCTCCTCCTGACGGGGAGAGCTGCCGCCCCACTTTGCATAGTGATCCAGTCCGTAATATACATTAACAGGGAAAGAACCACCCACTCTCATATGGGCGTTTTTATGGTGAAGCCACACATCACTTGCATATCGTCCCTCCTCAAACCATCCGTGAGAGATAAGACCTCTAATTTCAACCAGTCCATCTGTATAGGGAACATCAACAAAGCCGGGTGTTGCTATCTCAACTTTTGGCATCGGACGGGCGTTGCCTGACCACATAATTGACCCGGATGAAACAGCCGGCTCGGCAATATGTGCAGTTTCCGACTGCATACCGGCCCTCAGCCGCAGAAAATCATAAAAAGTAACACCGGCATACCCCTGATGCAGCCATACATCATTCGAGCTGCCCGCACGGCCATATAGCTCCAGTCCGTAGTCATAGTCAACAACCTTGCCCGTATCCCTTTCAGCAACAAAAGCTATTTCCATTGAAGCAGCATTTTTTTCAGGAAGGAACCTGCCCTCCCTGTTGGATATAATCCAAAACGGAGCCTGGTCTCCAAACCCGCCAACAGGCGAAAAACCAGCCTCCCACTCAGGCAGTTTCAATTGCCCGTACGTTAAACTATACGAAAAAAGAAGCAAAAAGGTTGGAAAATATATTTTTAGTTTAGGGAAAATCAACATTTACAGAAAATTTTATCACTTCACTTTGTCCCGGAAAATTACAACAAACTAAAAGATTTTACGACAAGCAAAAAAACAAGGTTTTTCACAGAGAATCAGCGTATTAAAAATAAAACGATAAATATGATTTAGCAGATCAGTAATAAAAAGTTCGCACCTCATTTAAATTAACGGGATATATTCAAATAAGCCAGCGTTCCCAAATCATGAAATAAAACAATCTCAGGTACTCCATAACAACACGTTTGGCCGACTGTCTGTCGGTGTACCACCTCTCTGCATTAAACTCGCAGAAACGGCTTGGGGCGGCAATTATACCCGGAGGGTTATCCAGGGCTGAAAATGCTCTTTTGAAAATCGCAGAAGAGCGCCGCGTGTGATAGCTTGATGTTACCAGAATAATCTCATCTATCTCATTGTTATCCCGGAGATATGACACAATTACACCGGCCTCGTCCCTTGTACTTTGAGCCTCTCCGGGCAGAATATTAATAACCTCTTCAGGAAAACCCAGTCCCAGACCAATCTCCCTGGAAATTTCAGCATTCGATTTCAGATGAACACCCCTTTCGGCAAGCATTTCTGCGGCAGGAACATGAGTGTTGACCATCAAAACTTTGTCAGCATAACCACTGTTGTATATCTCATAAGCCTCCAGCATCCGGTCAGCCGGACTCCCCATCAACACCACAATAGCATCCGCAGGCTGCAGTTCATCTTCAACAACAAGCCAGGAGCCGGCATT
>PWHJ01000128.1 GCA_003554865.1 Bacteroidota bacterium
CATAAAGTTCATGAGTTAAGGCCATCAAGTGACTGGTGTATAAGTCTACCTCAATTAATTCGCTATATTGTTCCTGCTGAAAATCCCTTGTTTTTATAATCTCGGGGAGCTTAAAGGCCCCGACTGCCGGGTTGCCGTGCTTGACGCCAGAATAATTCTTATACAGATTTTTTTCTGACTCAAAGATATCTGTCCCTTTTTTAAAAATTTTTTCTATGAGATGATTAACACCCCAGGGTTTCTTATATTCATTGACGTGGTTCACCCACTTTTCTGCACGTTTGCTGTCCAGGGAAATATAAAGAAGATCCAGCCTGAGTTCCATTTGATTGGTCAGTAAAACTACACAATCCCGATCAAAGCCTTGGGAGAGCAGGCTCACTCCGGCCTTTGATGATTCAAGAACCCTGTTGAGAATGAGCAGGGATGCCCACATAGGTTTATTTTTTTCCTGTTTATCATAACCAGAAGCTATGGCATTTAATGTGTCCTCTATGGTATTTTGCATTTTAAACAGCGCTGACAAAAGTTCTGTTTGGCTGCTTTTGCCTAGTTCCAGATCCATATTGCGCCTCCTGAACAATTTTAATACATAGGTTCAATAAAAGGCAGAAATAAACTTTTTTTTACATCGACCTTGCTTTTGTGGATCTTGCTGTTGTGCAAAAAGAAAAAGAAGCGACACCTGCAGCCATAGGACAAAAATGGATTACACAGGCTCTATAACTTCAGGGATATCGTTTTTAGGTGAGTTCACCCGGGTGGAAACTTCATAGCTTTCCATGAATTCGGACGGATAAGGGTTGAGTAGAGACTTAAGGTCTGCAGTATCAGCATCGGGATCCAGCCAGATATGTTCTGCTTCTTCAGGCATAATAACCGGCATGCGGTTGTGAATCGACTCTAAAAGCTCGTTGGGCGCAGTCGTAATAATGGTGCAGGAATCAATTGTCTCCCCCTGGGATGATTTCCACCTGTCCCACAACCCGGCAAACGCAAACACGCCTCCACCTTTTAGGGTGATCCGGTAGGGCCTTTTCCCTTTTTCCCCTTTCTTCCACTCATAAAATCCATCAGCAGGAATCAGGCATCTTTTATGTCCGAAGCTTTTTTTAAAGCTGGGCTTTTGATCCACTGTTTCTGCCCTGGCATTGATCATAGCCTTGGTGGATGAAAGATCCTTGGCCCAAAAAGGGATGAGTCCCCATTTTAGCTGGACTGCATTATATTCTTCACCGCTAATTATTGCCAGCACTTCCTGAGAAGGAACTATATTATATCGCGGTGTTAGCCAGTCCAACGGGCCAAGGTTGAACCGTACCTTAACACCTAGCAGATCAAACAATGAAAAGCGACCACACAATGTTAGCACATCCCTATCATTTACTTTGGAAGCATCGCAAAATGATGGATAAAAAATTGTAACTGCTGAGCCCTTCCTGATGAACTGAATGTGAGCGCTATTTCATTATTTTGCATATTTTATTGGTGTACTCCACTGGATCATCTATGGGCAGACCTTCAATGAGACACGCCTGGTTATATAGCAGATCCGTATAAAGCTTGAATTTGTCTTCATCTTGTTGGTATGCATCTTTCAGGGACTGAAATACATTATGGTTGATGTTGATCTCCAAGGCCTTTTCCGCCTCTATATTTTGATTATTGGGCATGGAACTTAGAATTTTTTCCATTTCTATGGAGATCTCGCCTTCGTTGACAAGGCATACGGGATGATCTTTCAACCTTTCCGAGGCCCGCACTGTTTGAACCTTGTCAGACAATAATTCCTGCATTTTACGAAACATCTCCGCATTTTCTTGCAAATCCTCTTGACTGGATTCGTCTTTTTCTAACCCCAGGTCTTTACTGGAAACAGATTTGAATTCTTTATCCTGGTAAGTTCCCATCATTTTAATGGCAAATTCATCGACATCTTCGGTCAAATAAAGGATTTCATATCCTTTATCTTTCATAAACTCTACCTGGGGCAGTTTGTCTATCCGGCTCACCGAATCGCCTGTGGCATAGTAAATGTACTCCTGTTTTTCAAGCATCCTGGAACAGTATTCATCGAGGGAAACCATCTTTTCCTCCTTCGATGAATAAAACAGCAGCAGATCCTGCAATGTTTCTTTATTTTGCCCAAAATCGCTATAGATCCCGAATTTTAACTGCCTGCCAAAAGACTGGAAAAACTCTTCATATTTTTCCCGCTGGTCCTTCATGATCTCCTGTAGTTCTTTTTTCACCCTGTTTTTAATATTTTTCGCAATTACATTTAACTGGCGGTCGTGCTGAAGCATTTCTCTGGAGATATTCAGTGATAGATCTTCAGAATCCACCACACCTTTTACAAAGCTGAAGTAATCTGGTAACAGGTCCGCACATTTTTTCATAATCAGAACTCCATTGGAGTAAAGCTCCAGTCCTTTTTCAAAATCCTTGGTATAGAAGTCAAAGGGAGGCTTTTCCGGGATAAACAACACTGCTTTAAAGCTGACTGTCCCTTCTGCTTTGATATGCATATAGCTCAACGGGTCATCGAACCCGTAACGTCTCTCCCTGTAAAAATTCAAATAATCTTCTTCAGTCAGTTCATTTTTATTTCTCTCCCAAATAGGCACCATGCTGTTTACGATTTCTTCTTCCACATATTCTTCCAATTCCTCTTCATTTTCCTCTTTCGGTTTACTCTTTAGCAGATCCATTTTAATCGGGTACCGGATGAAGTCAGAGTAATTTTTTACCAGCCATTTCAGCCTGTGTTCGTCCAGGTACTGGTCATAATCTTCATCTTCCATGCTTTCCCGAATGGTTAAAATAACATCTGTACCCACTGTATCTTTTTCCGCCGGAGTAATGGTATACCCATCCGCACCTGTAGATTCCCACTTATAGGCTTCATCGCTTCCAAAAGCCTTGCTGATGATTGTAAGCTTATCGGCTACCATAAAAGCTGAATACAAACCAATTCCAAACTGGCCAATAATATCATATCCGTCTTCAATTTCGATTGCTTGCTTAAAATCAAGAGAACCGCTTCTGGCAATAGTCCCTATATTCGTTTCCAGTTCTTCTTTTGTCATTCCTATCCCTGTATCCGATATCTTCAACAGCCTGCTTTCTTTGTCCACTGTTATTTTAATAAAATAATCATCCTTGTTGAAGGATACTGAATCATCGGTCAAAGATTTGTAATACATTTTGTCAATGGCATCACTGGCGTTCGAAATCAATTCTCTTAAAAAAATTTCTTTGTTGGAGTAGATCGAATTAATCACAATTTCCAGCAGCCTTTTCGTTTCTGCCTGAAACCCCTTTTTAGCCATGCAATCATTCCTCCCTTTGAATTATTGATATTTGATATACTGATATAACTATCCTACTGCCTATGCACCGCCTGGTGCCCCACGTCTTGAAAGAAAATTTTAAGCCCGATCACTTTTAACAATAATAATGAACCCCTTTCATGTCAAGGGATTATATAAGGCCTTCACTCGTTATTAGCTCCGTTCTTGTCCTGCCTTTGTTCCGCATCTATAATTTAATTCTACTCCCAGAAGCTATTTCCTTTTGCTTTATAACATTTTGCAAGCAGCAAGGTTATTTCTCCAAGCTGCCCGGAAAACGGGCAAGGTAATCTCCGTATTCCTGCTCATAATAAATTTGGGGATATGTATTTGATTAGATCTGTCGGATTGGGGGCGAACCAACCCAGCACCTGGGCGTACATAAGATATCCTGCCAAGGACAGGATAAGCATGAAGACCATGAATTCTTTCCAACTCCTTTGCCTTCCAAGGGGTATTCCCAGCAGAATAATAATCATGACTAAAACTGCAGATATCAAAAATACCATTTTTGCAGCCTCATCCTCTGTTATGGCTCGTGAGAACCATAAAGGTTAATGTTATTCTATCTCTCTCTATTCTTCTCCCTTTTCTCCCTTTTCTCCCTGTTCCTGTTTTTCTTCTTCTGATAGATGGTACTCAGAAAATGGTGGCTTTTCCAAAAGACCAAACTGACGTATATTGCTCGTTACATTTACTTCCACTTCCAACTCCCGGTAGATTTCATCCCAGTTATCTTTTATATCTTTCCAGTAAGAGGACATACTGCGTTGAAATTCGGCTCCAATACCAAAAATATCCGCTTCCCACTTCTGGGATTTTTTCAATGCGGATAAGATATAGTTTTTTATTACCTTTGAAGCATTTTCCTCCAGTAATTCAATCGCCAGACCTGAACTCAGGTCGCTGACTGAAGTCTGTCAACAGATTTCCCCTTCAGCTGTTACTTCAATTCTTGCTGCCGGAGTTCCCCGGTTATCCAGGGGAATAATCCGTGTATGATTGCGCAGTATAAACACCACCACCTTGCCTGGGTTGCCCAAGGGGTCTTCAAACATTTCTGCAGAGTCGGCAATTAATTCATCAACGTAAAGAAAGCCTTTGACCGCATCACCTTCCAAAAACCCCGCCAGCTGATCATCTTTGAAAGCTGCCATTCCGGAAACCTGGGGATAAAAAACAAGCTCTGAGGAATCCTTACCAGCCACTTCTGTTTCCTGAGGCGAAATGGGGCGTTCTGTACTGGTAGACAACCGGGGAAGCACCGGGTCAATTCCTCCGCTTAGCAAACTCTTTATAAATTGCCTTAATTCTACAACCGGGGCAAGGATTTGCCCATCTTTTCTTTCCTGCCATGTGGCAAGCAGAATGGGCATACCTTCTTCTATTTTTGCCCCCGAACGCATTACCTCCTTGACATCCTCACTTGTTACAAAAAACTGGACTGCCATGCGTTTATCTTTTTCTCGTGCAAACCGATCCAAAACCATATGGAGTCCCTTGCGAGCCAGGGTTTCACCAATAATTACCACCTCATTGTGAGCAAAATAAATCCTTCGGGCCAAAAACGCATTTTGTTTTTCCAGGGCCGTGGATAAGGTATCACCCTGGGTAGTAATCAACCGGAACGTTTCCATATCACCTCCGCCTCCCTGCTCCCCAGCTGGAATATTTATTGGCCGGATGATAGCCGAAGTTACCTCAAAAGTATCTTCCTCTGGGAGATAGTCAAGCCCCATGGCCATGACATATGCTAATTCCTCCAACTCTTCCCGATCCCAGCATCCTGTTAAATTGATCAACAGGCAGAAAACCATAGAAAAGACCAACAACTTATTCCCGAAGCATAGTTTGTTTTGCATTTTCTCACCTATTTTCCTCAAGTTTATTATCGCGTCGCTATTGCAAATAGTTATAAAATTTTACGAAAGCATTGGTAACTGTTCAGCTCATTTTTGCTCCACATTCCGCGAAGCAGGGGACGGTTCTGGCACTTTCCTATTGGGCACCTTCGCTTTGCTCAGGAAGCGCCAAAACTATCCCCACAGCCTCGCTTACGACTAGCTCTGAGCAATTATGAAGGCATCTTACAAGTGATCGGATTTAACACCCACGATTTTTTTTGTGATATCCGTTAAAAAAAATAGCAGTGGAAAAAAGAAAGCAAACAGGGGGGCAAATACAGACCAATCGTCTCGGATAAAAGAGAAAAGTTCGACTGTATTTTCAAACATAACGATCGAAAGAATGAATACAAGCGCTCCCGTGGGCAGGATCAAGAAGTGGTAATGCGGTAAGTTAAAAAGTTGCTTGATCGAGACGACAGCCATAAACATAAAAAAAGAAATTTTGATATAC
>PWHJ01000071.1 GCA_003554865.1 Bacteroidota bacterium
CGTCCGGCTGATAACCGGGAGGTCGAGAGTTCAAATCTCTCTGGGCCCACTATACCATTGGTTCATATCTCTTTAGGAATAAGCGGGGTTGCTTTCCCCGTGATAATATTCCTCCTTTCTCAGATCTTAACTCAATTCTTATAAATTAATAACTATTCCTATCGCCATGGATATAGCCGAATGAATAGAGAAGTATGAGGGGATTCTTTCCTTGGTTCTTATTGGCTTATTCCTAACCTTTATAGATCTATATTCGTCATATCTACTACACCAGAGAGGTTATATCGAAGCAAATCCGCTCATGAATCATCTTTCAATAAATCACGGAGTATAGTTATTCATCATACTAAATCTGATTCTTTCCCTGTTGATTATCTTTTTTCTTACTTGGGGATCCATTAAAAAATTAAATGGAAATCGAGGTTTCTACCATTGATCATTTACTGTGTTATTAGAAGTATTACTGCTGTCAATAATACTTACCTTCTAATGTAAAACAACCCCTTTCCCGCACTTACGACCGGATACGTGCGTCTCTATGTTGTTCACCAAAATATAGTGAATAATGACAGTTTTATCTTACCCTCTTAGCTCAATTCTTATTAATCAATATCTAATACAGTTCTCATGAAGATCCTCAAGCAAATTATTAGGGATAAAGGAATCACTTCTTTACTCATAATAGGATCGATCCTTACTGTTCTCGACCTGTTTACTTCAAAAATAGGGCTAGAAAGAGGACATATAGAAGCTAATCCATTCATGGATCAAATAATCGTTAATATCGGCATTGGAGGCTTCCTCGTTGTCAATCTTATCCTTTCTGCCTTGTTATTGATTTTTCTTGCATGGGGTTCTGTGAAAAAGTTAGAGGGTCAATATCGTTATCTCCCTCTGATCATTTACTGTATCATCAGGGGAGCTGCTGTTGTGAATAATGTTCTGATTTTATTGTGAAATCGAGGACAAAGGATAACAAATATTAAAATAAAAAATCTAGAAATGTTTCTCATTCATTTTAAAAAGATTCAATAGTTTACGGTCCATGTGACCTCTTCATCTCCATCGTTATAGAGCCAGTAGGCATTTCCAGGCCTGAACTCAAAGTCCTCCGGATTATAGCTGTAGGCCAGATTATATTCGCGGGAACCATTGAAATAACCTACCTTTGTCACCTGATCGGGAAGGTCTTCCTGCGATGCATTACCACTTGGATATCCCACCATATTCCATCCAGGTTTCAACGTGATATTAGTTGTGTCTGGTTTCTCGCCTCTAACCACGAGTGTATCATGGGAGGACATCTGTATCCAAAGACCTTTTGTTTCATCCCACTCGATCTCGTGGTTGAAATGTTCATCCCTTCCCGGAATGTACGAGAGCCATTCATCCGTTTCAGCATCGTAGTACATCACACTCTCATAACTTTCGTCTATATCTCCCAATAAAGAAGTCACGTCTTTGTTAACCGGTTTTAGATTGAAGGATACGAAATTCCAACCATTAGATTCTTCATCGGCATCAAGATCAAGTTCCATGTACGTTTCATAAGGCCACTGTAAATACGGTTCCTGAGTTCCCAGCCATGCGGACCCGACAAGGGCGTCCACTTCATCAAGTGTTTCATCATCATCACCTGCTTGACCACTATCTGACGTGTGTTGAATACGGAATTCACCTTCGGTTCCTTCTCTATCATCCTTGGTCGTCTCGTGTGTTATCCTGGTCCACTCGTCGGAGTCGATGATGTGCCAACCCGAGTAGTCCCTCATGGTGTACCCTGGTCGCAGTATTCCCAGACGGATGTAACCAGTGCCCTTCACCCAGATCTCTCCTTGATATGTGAATTCCCTACCATCAGCTTCTTCATGTGTGAACTCCTGACACTCGCTGTAGGGACCTATAAACTGATGGGGCCCAAGTTTCAGGGAGTAATTCCCTATCTGCCCTTCTCCGAACTCCGACTGACCGGCCTGAGCTTCGAGTTCCCAGTGTTCCGGATCATCCTCTTCAACCCAGTCCTCAAAGTACTCGTTCTCTAGCAGGTTCTCCTTCTCGTGAGTGAGTTCGTACTCCCCGTCTTCGTAAGCCGTTACCTTTATCGTACCGTGATCGTTGGTCCCGTACTGATCTATACCGAATTCATCCATCCTGTCGACCACTACATCGTGTGGATGGCCGTAAACGTCGGGATCCGATGAGTAGATAGTTACGTCGGGGTCCATCTCCGATACAAACTCCTCGGAGGATGATGTACTTGAACCGTGGTGCCCTGCTTGATATACATCGGCATCGAACTCGTGACCCCTGTCTATGATCTCGTGTTCGGTTTCCCACTCAACGTCGCCAGTGAACATCGCACTGAAGTTCCCGTAAACCGTTCTGAAAGCTAGACAGCTTTCGTGTATGTCCATATCTTCGGTAAGGTCAACGGGATTGATCACCTCGAATTCCACCGAACCGTACTGATAGGTTTCGTTCGCCCGAGGGTTGTTGTAAGTAACGTTGTGCTCTTCGATAGCGTCGTAAACCTCCTCGTAGGTCTGCGAATCGTGTTCGTAACCGCTCATCCACACATCTTGAACCTCAAATTCCTCGATTATCTGCGCCGTCTGACCAATGTGATCAGCGTGTGGATGTGTGCCCACAAGGAGGTCGATATCTGTGATGTTCATATAGTGAAGGTAATTAACGACTTCCTCGCCTGTGTGGCCTCCTGTGTCGATGAGTTTGGTAGCTTCAGGGCTTATGATCAGCGTGGCATCCGCCTGACCGACATCTATGAAATGGTATTCGACGTATTCGTTTTCAGATGTTGGCTCGTTGTTATCGATATCCTGATCTATTTCGTAGAAACTAACTGAGGTTGTAACAACACTGAGTGCGGTAACGAATACCACGATCAGAGTCAAACCCTTTCTTAACTTCATATAAATTATCTTCCTCTTTTTAGCTACTACGAAACAGGTATTAAGATAACACTTAGTTCGTATCTTATTAGTTATACATCTTTTTATCTGTAATATCACTTTCTTTTCGGAGGGGGAGGAAGGGGCCTTTTCTCTGATACATCATCAAAATCTTGTTTTGGTTGATTATAGTCCCCTTTTTGTTCTTGGTAACCACCATATCCATCCATCGGAGGTTGTTGCTGTGAAGGATAACCTTCTTCAGGTCCTTTTTTCTTTTTCCACGCAATTAATATGATCACCAATACAATTGCAATAACCAGGGGAATTAACCAAAATAAGATTGATGGAATTTCACTGTCATCTGGATCATCGTCATTTGGATCAATTCCTATTGTATCATATTCACCGTCCCCTGTAGTATCCATTTCTAGCTTGATCGGTTCTTCTGATTTATCATCTAAATCATCCCAAGAAAGGACAGTGTATTTGTGAGATTGACCATCTCCAATATTTTGTCCTTCAAACTCGTAAAAAGAAGGATCTTCTTGGATTTTTACATGTGCCATTTCTACAGAATAAGTCTTATCAGAACCTGAATCTATATTTAATACTCCTAAGTCTGGTGTTACTTCCAAGGTATCCGATACTCCAACATCTGTGTCAACTTCTCGTATCTCCAAACCTACAGCGGTTTCTTCTTCCTGATCATGAGATACTATTGTTAGATCATATGTTCCCTGATCTTTACCATCTATAATCGCTGAAAATTCTGTTTCAGGTGGCAAAAGAAAATGCTTTATTTCGCCCCCTATATGATGAATTTCAGCTCCATCTATTTCATTTATTATTTCACCATTTTCTATACCAATTTTTCTACCGTAGGAATCTACTAGTATAACCTCAATAGGACACGAAAAAAACCAACTGGTTTTATCAACTATCCAATCATAACCCCTTCTTAAACCACTAGGAGTCGCACCCACCAATTCTCCACCTACTTCCCACCAAACACGAGGATTATAAGCTGCCCGAACTGCGCCAATAATCTGCCAAAGTGATTTTTCGTGATTACTAAGGGGTTCAGGTTTCATAGCTTGTAACTTCAAATCGTCTTCTTCTGTATTATAACTGGCATAACTTGATTCCTCAGCTGTTTTATCATATACAAACCATCTGCTGTACACTCTTGCATATTCTGGACTAGATTCATCCCATTCTCCCCCTACGGGAAAGTTTGGATCATAAGTCGCAATATAAGCAATATCACCATGTTCTATAATACGATAACCCACGACGGCATGTTCTCCCCCTCCTTCCATACCTGACATCAACATCGGTTGATCGTTTTTTATATTATTGTAAAGAAAATCATAATTGTTGTAAATATCGTTGAATATCCTTCCAATTTGCCATGTCATCTGTGAAAACTGGTATGAAGCTATATTATCATAGGAGGTTTCCCAATTTAAATCATATGTGTCTTCATAATTTTCACCAGGAAAAACCTCATTCCCCTCTGTATAGTACACTATACTACTTGCAGCCATTCCAAAACAATATCCCCCACTCCACAGATCTACCTTATTACTAAAGCTATATCCATCTCGTTCGGGTTTAAAACCCGTAGAAGTTACATCTATTTCATCTTCAAGGTGGAATGTCAATTCATAACTGGAACCATCATTTCCAATAATTAAAACGTCCCCTGTTTGACCTGAATTCTCGTCAGGTAATATCGTAAATTCTACAGGGGAAACTTCATATTTCACACGTGTAGGGATCTTTATCCATTCGACATTTGGTTCAAATGAATATTCTACATCTTCTTCTGGGAGAAATATATCTCCTTGGAGGGCTGTATTACTCAATGTACGACCTCCGATATCATTCTCAATCACATATTTAGAAGGAGTAACAGAGAATAGATTAGGGGTGGTGTAGCGGACTTCTATAGGTGGGTCCTCGGGAGGTGTTTCGACTTCCTCGCCGATTGCGTACAGGTTATTATCATATGACCCCACGTACACCGTGCCGTCAGCTCCTATGGCTGGAGAATCCCCTATAGCGCCACCTATTTCGAAGCTCCATCTTTCTGTACCATCCGGGTTAACAGCGTACAGGAGATTCATAATGTCCCAATCGTCACGATAACGAGAACCAAAGTATATCGTTCCGTCCCCACCTATAGCCGGGGAATGTACTGTTTCAAAAGTACCGAAGCTCCATCTTTCCGTCCCATCCGGATTAACAGCGTACAGATTGTTGTCAGCTGACCCGACATAGATTGTTCCGTCTTCCCCTATAGCCGGCGAAGAACGGACCGAACCCCATGTTTTGAAGCTCCATCTTTCCGTCCCATCTGGGTTAACAGCGTACAGGTTTCCGTCACCTGACCCGACATAGATCGTCCCGTCTTCCCCTATAGTCGGCGAAGAAACTATCAAATCATCAGTTTCGAAGCTCCATCTTTCCGTCCCATCTGGGTTAACAGCGTACAGGTTATCGTCATGTGACCCGACATAGATCGTCCCGTCCTCATCTATGGCCGGCGAATAACGCACCGAATCATCAGTTTCGAAGCTCCATCTTTCCGTCCCATCTGGGTTAACAGCGTACAGGTTACCGTCGTTAGAGCCAACGTAGATAGTACCGTCTTCCCCTATCGCTGGCGAAGATTGCACCGATTCATCAGTTTCGAAGCTCCATCTTTCCGTCCCATCTGGGTTAACAGCGTACAGGTTATTGTCCCATGATCCCACGTACACCGTACCGTCACTGCCGCTAGC
>PWHJ01000216.1 GCA_003554865.1 Bacteroidota bacterium
CCCCACAATATGCCGATGCCCATACCTATGATAATCTTCCAGTGTAATTCAAGGTCCTTCCATCGTTTCCACATAAGTTGAAATATTTAAGGTTTACATAAAAAATTTAATTTTGATTAATCAAGCCCCAAATATATATATTTTCATTACTTTATTATATATAATTTGAGCCTATTTTTTTCCCTGAGAGTATAGATTCACATGGAATTATTCTTATTTAAACGGGTTATTGGCTTCCAATTCATATAATAATAAATTATCATTTTTATTAAATATGAAGTAATTTAGCAGTCTGATCAACCGGCAAATTTTATTCAAATGCCATACAACGAACCTTTGGCGGAAAGAATGAGGCCCAAAAGCCTGGAAGAGTTTTCAGGTCAGGAGCACCTTGTCGGGAAAGGGGGCCCGCTGAGGAAAATGGTCGAAGGTGGCATGATACCGTCAATGATCCTTTGGGGGCCGCCTGGTGTAGGGAAAACAACCCTTGCCAGGATCATTGCAACAACTCTTGAGCGCCCTTTTTATATTCTGACCGCAGTTCACTCGGGAGTGAAAGAGGTAAGGGATGTTATTGAAAAAGCCGGAAAGCAGAAGTTTTTCTCCACCCCCGCACCAATACTCTTTATTGACGAGATACACCGTTTCAGCAAGGCACAGCAGGACTCGCTGCTGGCTGCCGTTGAACAGGGTGTTTTAACACTTATCGGGGCCACAACCGAAAACCCCTCCTTTGAGGTCATCTCCCCCTTACTCTCACGCTGCCAGGTTTATGTTCTTTATCCCCTGAACAGGGAAAAGCTGCTGGGGCTTTTAAAAAGGGCTCTTGAAAAAGACAGGGTCTTAAAGGAAATAAATATTGATATAGAAGAAGATGAAGCCCTGTTGCGTTACTCCGGCGGTGATGCAAGAAAGCTTTACAATCTACTGGAGCTTGTGGCTTCTTCGGAAGAAGGGGGAAGTATCAGAATAACCGATGAAAAAGTAAGGGAAAAGCTGCAGCAGAACATTGCCCTTTATGATAAATCGGGCGAACAGCACTATGATATTATATCGGCATTCATTAAGTCTGTGCGCGGAAGTGATCCCAACGGCGCTGTCTACTGGCTTGCCAGGATGCTGGAAGGCGGAGAAGAGCCCAGGTTTATTGCAAGGCGCCTTCTCATACTTGCCGCCGAGGACATAGGACTGGCCAATCCTAACGCACTGCTGATGGCGCAAAGCACATTTGATGCCGTACATGTTACCGGCATGCCTGAAGCGCGCATAATACTTTCCGAAGCAACTATATACCTTGCCTCTTCACCTAAAAGCAATTCTGCTTATGCGGCAATAGAAAAAGCAACGGAGCTGGTTAAGCAAACAGGTGATTTGCCGGTTCCCCTGAACATACGCAACGCTCCCACAAAACTGATGAAAGAGCTTGGGTATGGAAAAGATTACAAATATGCCCACAACTACAGCGGGAATTTTACTCCCGGGATCTTCCTGCCCGAAGAGATAAAAGGGACAATTTTGTACAAGCCTCAGCAAAACAGTAAAGAGGGGGAAATTTTAGAAAGGCTTAAAAAATGGTGGAAAGGTTGGTATAACTACTGAATCTCTCCCCCTTCTAAAAAGGAGAATAATTTGGCTACAAAAAAGAGGATGCCGGAGGGCCGGGGCAAAAGAAGATGCAAAGTTAAAGCTGGTCGGTTGGCCACAAAAAAGAGAATGCTGAAGGGCCAGGGAAAAGGGGGGGCAGGTTTAAGTTAAGCAGGCCAAACGAGCCGGGCCTTAAACAAAAATTAAACAATACATGTTCAACAATAAAAATATAATAAACAACTTTAAAATATGAACTACCAAATACCACGCCTTAAGCATATTAACTGCGGTAATTTTTTTATAATAGCAGGACCCTGCGTAATTGAAGACAATGAAACGGCATACCAAACTGCGCGGAGTATAAAAAATGTGAGTGACGAGTTGAGGATACCTTTCATATTCAAAGGCTCATACAGAAAAGCGAACCGTTCGCGTCTGGATTCTTTCACAGGTATAGGCGACAAAAAGGCACTTGAAATTTTGGCTTCCATAGGCAAGGAGCTGGACATTCCGGTTCTGACAGATATTCATTCGGCAGGGGAAGCTGAAATGGCAGCACCATTTGTCGACGTAATACAGATACCCGCATTTTTGTGCCGGCAGACCGACCTGCTGACAGCAGCCGGGAAAACCGGAAAAACTGTAAATATAAAAAAGGGTCAGTTCCTCTCACCCGAGGCAATGAGATTTGCAATAGATAAAGTTGCCTTCAACGGGAACGAAAATATAATGCTGACCGAAAGGGGCACAATGTTCGGTTATCATGACATGGTGGTTGATTTCAGGGGAATACCGGTTATGCAGTCGGAAGGCTTCCCGGTTGTACTGGATATTACTCACTCGCTTCAGCAACCGAACCAGGATGAAGGGATTACGGGCGGCAAACCGGAGCTGATAGAAACGATAGCACGCGCGGGTGTTTCAGTAGGTATTGACGGACTGTTCCTGGAGGTCCACCCCGATCCGGCTTCTGCCAAATCGGACGGCGCAAATATGCTGCACCTGGAGCTGCTGGAAGGGTTGTTGAAAAAACTGGTTGCCCTGCGCCTGACAATCAACGGATTTTCCTGATTGGTCTGCAAACAGAAACTGCATGGCCGGTCATGCCAAAGATGTTAATCTGTTTTCCGGATTCAGACAGAGAAAGTTAAAAAGTCAACTGCCGATGTTACGGATATCGGGCTGACCGCCTGAGGTTTCAATTGCAAAAGTATCCCAGTCGAGTCCGGCTTCAAGCCTGCCCCTTGAGTTTTCAAGTGCTTCTTTTTGGAGAGTGACGGTTTCAACCGACCCGGCTGAAGGTTCGGCTTGCCAGAGAAGGTTGCCTTCCGGACCGGCCAGCAATGAATCGCCACTGTGGTCAATACCGTTCCCGTCTTCACCTACGCGGTTTACCCCACAGACAAAGGACTGGTTTTCAATTGCCCTTGCAGACAAAAGTGTCTTCCATGCAACACTGCGCGCAGCCGGCCAGTTGGCAATATTTATCATCAGGTCATAATCATAGCTGCCTGCATCAAGCCTGTTCTTGCACCATACAGGGAAACGCAGATCATAGCAAATAAGGGGGTATATTTTCCATCCTTTCACCCTGGTTAAAAGCTTCCTGCTTCCCGGTGTATAGTGTTTGTGTTCGCCGGCAAACCTGAAAAGATGGCGCTTGTCATAAACAAGGTATTCACCGGAGGGTCTCATCCAGACCAGCCTGTTGTAATACCGTCCACTCTCCCTGGTCATTATGCTTCCTGTAACAACACAATTTTTCTTTCGTGCCGTTTGATACATCCAGCGCATTGATTCTCCGTCGGTCTCTTCAGCATAAAGCGCCGGGTTCATGGAGAAGCCGGTAGTGAACATCTCGGGAAGCACTATAAGGTCGGTACCATCCACATCCTTTGTAAGGCGGGTGAAACCGGCAAGATTTTCATCCCTGTTTTCCCAGTGGATAAAGCTTTGGATAACGGTTACATAAAGCTGATCTTCCATAATTTGCTGTTTATTCTTCACCAGTTGAAAATTTATCGGGATACTTCGCGGTTACATTACTGTAAAATTTTTTTATTTTTTTCATATCCTCATTCTCGTCTCCTGTAATCTCAAAAAAACCGCCGATGCCCACCACTTTTCTTTTATAATCAAAGTATCCGAGTAAAACCGGGACGTTGGCTTTTATTGCAATCCTGTAAAACCCCCTTTTCCAGTTCGTAACACGTTTCCTTGTACCCTCGGGGGTTATAGTGAGGATAAACTCTTCATTTTTTTCAAACTCCTTTACCATCTGGTCAACAATATTGGTCTTTTTGCTCCTTTCAACCGGAATTCCTCCGATAATTTTCAGCAAAATATTAAGGGGGAAAAAGAAAAGCTCTTTTTTTATCATTGTTTTTGCGCGGATACCCTTTGAAAAGTAGAAAAGCTGACCAATTACGTAGTCCCAGTTGCTTGTATGGGGAGCAACTATCACAATAAATTTCCTGGATTCGGGAATTTCACCTTCCTGTTTCCACCCCAAAAGTTTTAATATCAGGGCACATAATTTTTTCAGCATAGTTAAGTAAAAAATAGTTTCCCTCTGCGCTAGTTCACCCTCTCTGTATGCGAAACTATACATTTTTCCCCGGGAAAAAAAATAAAAGAGACCGAAGGCCCTCCATCTACAATATCCCCGGCTGAAGAGGTGTCATGAATATAAACCGGCGGGAGATATTTTGGTATGATTGAAATTTGGCAGGACTGCATAATTGATTAAAAAAGGTGCCCCCAGAAGCTGTTAAGGGTCTACTTCTTTTTCCTGCCGAATCCTTTACGTACCATTTTCCCCCATGACTTCTGGCCTGTAAGAAAGTTCCAGTTACCTCTCACAGCCCAGATGAGAGTAAGGGGATGAAAAAACAGGGGTTCCAAAAAGGCAGTGCCTATAAGTTTTAGAACATCCCTTTTCTTCTCATACTTATGATAGGTCATTTCCTCAAACAATACAGCCCATATTGTAAGTGACACCGCAAAGGTGTAAACGAAAACAAACAAAAGTATGAAAAAAGGCCAGTTGGGTGAGCCGAAAATTATGTAAAGCAAAAAGAAGGAGATACCGAAGAATTCAAAAATCGGTGTAAGCCACTCAAAAAAGAACCAGTATGTATATCCGAACATACCGAATTTCTTGTATTTCGGGTTAAGGAAAATTTTTCTGTGGGTGAACAGTGTTTCGGCCGTCCCCCTTGTCCACCTGTTACGCTGCCTGCCGAGAACACTGATTGTAGAGGGCACCTCAGTCCAGCAAAGCGGATCGGGTATATATGTTACAATATACTTTTTACCCTTTTCAACCATATACCTTCTCATTCTCACAACCAGCTCCATATCCTCACCCACCGTTTTTGTGCTGTATCCCCCACATTTTATAACCGTCTCCTTGTCGAACATCCCCAGGGCCCCGGAAATAAGCAGTAAACCGTCAAGCCTCGCCCATGCTATCCTGCCCATCAGAAATGCCCGGCTGTATTCAAGCACCTGCACCCTTGCAAGAAAATTTTCGGGAAGATGGATTCTGCGTATCTTGCCCCCCTTTATATCGCATGAATTGATTATCCGCACTACCCCGCCGGTTCCTATCACCTTTTTGTCGGTCTCTTCCAGAAAAGGTTTTACCATCTTCTGAAGAGCATCGGGCTCCATTATAGAATCGGCGTCAATGCTCACTACAAGCCTGTTGCGGGAAACATTTAACCCTGCATTCAATGCATCGGCCTTTCCGCCGTTCACCTTATCAATGAAGGTGAGATTGTAAAAAGAACGGTTCCTGGATTTATAGACCCCCCTTATCCGGTTGCACGCAATACGGTAATCAAAATAGTAATTAACCTTTACCAGGTCATACGCCTCAATGCATCTTTCCAGGGTATTATCGGTACTGCCGTCGTTTACCATTATAACCTCAAAATTGTTGTAGTAAAGTGACAGCAAAGCCCTTATATTTTCAACGATAGATACACTCTCATTGTAAGCCGGGGCAATAAGAGATATGGAAGGGGCAAACGGGGAAAGGATAATTGAATTGTAATCTACATAACTGTTCTTTCGAAGATATTTCCTCAGTGTAAAAGCCGAAAAGGAGGCCAGCATAACATAGGCGGAAAATATCAAAATGGTTAAAACCAGAAGGAAGTTATCAAAAAACCATTTTATTATGTCCGCCAGAAATTCCATTTTTTATCTTTGTTGTAATACATTATATACGCCTGTCAAGAACATGCTTTATTATAATCTTGTAGTTCTTGTATTCGCTCTCCATTATTTTTTGAAGCTCCCTCTCCCCTCTGCCGTCCATTTCATGTATTGCTTTGGCCGCCTCTATCTGTAACTGTATATCATCTTCCTTGTCTATAACCAGCTTTAGAAAGTTGAGCACACTTTCATCGGGCATTTTTCTGATCGCTTTGACTATAGCTAGAGAGTTGTCGTATGTTTCTGTTTTATAATGATGCTTTAAAACCGGAAGAGCTTTTTTTATTTTCAGCTCGCCCAGTGTATTTATAGCCGATTGCCTTATTTTTTCATCTTCACTGTCAAGCTTGCGGGCAACTTTTTTCCATGAGTATCTCTGATTAAATATTGTTATCATCTCAAGTGAAAAAATAACAACGGAGCTGTTGGGCGAGTCAAGCCATCTTTCAAAATCGGGAACTTTCAGGTCTTGTGAGACTATGGCCTGATGAACGTTCAGTTGTTCCCAGGGGGTAAACGGACGCTGCAGATAATCAAGGAAAGTATACCTGTCTTCTTCCCCGAGCATTACAAGAGCAAGCTGCGCTTCTATCCGAAGTATATTGTTGCTGCTGTGAAGGCATTTTGTTATCTCTTCATTGGCTCTTGTATCTCTCATCATTGCAAGCTCACGGAAGCCTTTAACCTTAATGTGCCATTTTTTGTCATGCGCCTTTTGCAGAGAATCACTGTCGAGCCCGAGCAGATAATAAAGCTCCCTCAGTTTTTCGGCGGCATCACCGGAGAGGTTTGTCATAAGATCCTTCATCTGTTTCATTAGTATTTGCCGTTTTAAAGCATCGGCAGCAACTTTTTTTATTCTTTCTATAGTTCCCGTTTGCCGCTCTTCATCAAAAAGATAATCCATCAACAGCTCCTGGTATTTTTGCTCCATATCCCGGCTGGTCTTTTCAATATTTTCCAGCTTGTTCCTGTGGAGGAGAATTACCACAAGCAGTGCAACCATGGAAAGAATGGAATAAATTATGATCGCTGTCAGGATCTGCACAAGAAGCGGTCCGGGAGCGCGGGTGTCAAGATAGTCGAAAATATCCCTCTCTTTTTCGGTTGCTACCGGTATTTCTTCATGTTCCGGTTCCTGTTCCCTTTCCTGTTCCCGGCCAAAACCAACGCTTTTATCTGCGGTGGATAAGAGGAAGCCGGGGTATGCAAACGATTCTGTATGTGTTAAGGAGATCCCCAATAAAAAAACAACGGCTAAAACCAACCGGATCCATTTATCACGGCAAATTTTGCCCAAATAAAACACCCCTGTATTGTACCTGTTTTTCAACAACCAGCTTCTTTAAAGTTGAAGGCTACTCACCCAGGTAATACCTGAAAATTGAATATACCATAACACGGTTTCTGAATGAGTCTGCAGCATGCTCCTCATAGGCAAACCTCACACCGGCCCGGAACAAATAATCATCCATGAAGATCTTGCTCATATCCATACCTGCAGTCCAGCTGCTCAAATAAATTTTACGATCCATTACCATATATGTTTCAACCGGAATTATACCTGTTCCAAGAGAAATACCGGCAAAATCGTCGGCCGTTTCCCAGTATCTTCTGATATTCAAATGGTAGGACTGTGAAACACCGTCATCGTGTGGGAAAATGTAGGGCCGCAAAGAAAACAGATAGTTTCCGTAGTATTTACCCAGACTGCCGGTGTAAAAAAAAAAGCTTTCGTTCCACCGCATATAACGAACTCCCAGTGAGGCTTCAAAAGCCCGCGGCAGTTTTCTGTAGAGCTCAAGCGCACCCCGGTGGTCCGGGAACGATGCACCCCTCGAGTAGGCATAATTCACAAATGCATAGTATTGCGGCGATAATACAGGATATGATTCCAGCTCGTACTGCAGTACCGGATAACGGGTCAGTCCCCTGCCATCAAAATATGTCTGCGCAAAATTGATCTTCCCGGTAACGGGACCGAAAGAGGTGTTGCGGGAGTAGCCTACACTGCCCATATGCCAGCGGCGTTTGTAAGACCGGTCAAAATAGTCTCCATGATATTCGGCAAGAATATATGACCGTTTCATGTGAAGCTCAGGATGGTAAGACAACCCGTGGAATGCATCAAAAAAAAGCTCTGAGAGACTTTGGCTTAAAAGCATCCTGTACCAGACAAGCACATGTTGTGCGTTTTGATTGTCGGGATAAATTTCAAGGAGTTGTTCAATTGCAAGGATTGCCAGGGGAAGTTGACCGGCAAGCCTTAAAGCTCTTGCCTTTTTCAGGGAAAAAAGCTCGGTTTCATAGTGATAATCGAGACCGGTATTACAATACCTTACCGCTTCTTCATAATTTCCGTCCCATATCTCCAGGTTTATAACAGCATTAAGCGCATCAAAATGAGCATGGTGACTGTCAAGGACGTCGGTTAGCAAAACCCTTGCCGAATCATAAAGGCCGTCCCACGACAATGTAGTGCCGGCAAGAACCCTGGCATCCAGATAACCGGGATGTTTCTCAAGGATATAAAATGCAATTTCCCTTGAAAGTTCGTTTTCTCCGCTATGTGCTGCCTTCCTGGCCTTTTCAAGCAGCTCATCGGCACTATAGCCGGCGGCGGAAAAAGGAAGCTGTGAATATGACTGCAGTGTGCTAAAATAAAGCAAAACAGTTAAAATGAATAAAAAAACCCTCATATTCAATAAATATTATCAATTTATCAGTTAAAATCACTTCTAATAATATCTTATGTGCCTTGCCGGAGGGAAGTGTTTATAACTCATGCTCTTTGTCTTTATCTTTGGGGCGGAATATTTCAGCCTCAATATCTTCTTCCGGAAATAAGCCATTACGTTCAAGTACATTGCATATTTTTTTGCACAACTCTTGAGGATTGAAGGGCTTGGTCACATATTCATCCACCTGCAGGCTGTCTGCAAGCTTCCTGATCTCATCTGTATTCACTCTGGTAAGCATTATAACCGGAATATCAAGCCTCAGTTCCACACGCACAAGATGCAACAATTCAAGTCCGCTAAAATAGGGCATATGATGATCTGTTACCATAAAATCCACTTCCCCCCCTCTTTCCTTCAGAATTTCAGACCCCCTGCCCCCATCCGGTGCGGTTATAACATTGTAGCCGTTTTTTTTCAACGAATGCTCAACGGTTTTCAATGTAAGGGCATCATCTTCACATACAAGTATAGTCATATTTTTCAGCTTATATTATAATCTCTCTTGAGCTGTATGACAATCAAACCGAACTCATTTTTAACATCCTTCAGCTCATTTATAATATCCCTGCCTCTGCTGCCAGAGCGGAGCTTGCTTTCCATTTTATTAAGCTTATCAATAATATCGTTCAAACCGAAGAGAAAAAAGTTTGGGGTGATCCTGTGAATTTCGGCAGTCGCCTCTCCCCACCTTTCATTTTGTGCATGCTGAATGATGCTGTCGAGCTTATTGGGAATCTCACTTATGAACAAGAGGGCCACTTCATTGATAAATTCGGTGTCGCCTTCCGATATTTCATTCAGATAATCAAGGTTGTACAATGTATGGGCATCCGCGTTTTTCATTTTATTGCAGGAGTTTTTGATCAATAAATAGTTTGTCTTTCCGCAGGGATCAAGCCAATACCATGTAAGTGGCATTATCTTAACGGTGCATTAAAGATATTAAAAATATGGCAATAACAATTCGCGGATGCCCTTTATGGAAGGGGTGAAAAGAGCATTAATTTTAACAAAACAAGTCTTTGTCAATTCACAAAGATTACTTATCCTGTAAAAAAAAAGGTATGTCAAAAAATTAGTTATTGTGACATTTAAAATGGCCAGAAGCTATTGTCGTTCCATATTCTTTCTTTGAGGTCACGGTCAAGGTCGAACAGCAGCTTATGATGCTCCCTCTCCCAGTCTGCAAGCCATTTGAAAAGCTTTTTTTCGTTGGAATCGGTGGCATTTTTTGCCCTGTCGGAATAGACCTCTATAGCCCTGTTTTCCATGTCAATGGCAGCCGATATAGCCGCGGCTTCATATCCGGCTCCCGAAATCTGGTTCTTCACCTCATCTGAAAGAATTAGACTGGAGATTGATTCATCTTCGGGCTTGGGAAATTTAGTGGGAGAGATCTTTTGGGTCTTTACAAATTCAGCATATTTGTCTCGCAGAATTTTAGCATGCAAGACCTCTTCCCTTGCCAGGATATCAAAAATTCTTTTCACTTCAGGGTTGGAAGCCTGCTCGGAAACATTGCGGTAAAATGCCTCTCCCCTGTTTTCAATTAAAATTGCCGTTTTAAGAATCTCGATTGTTTTTAGTTCTTCCATTTTTTTCTGAAATTTATTAAAAATATAGGTTTTTACTATAAAAGTCTTCTTTCAGCCTTTTCCGGTTCATCAGCAGGAAAATGGACCAATGCAAGCTCAGGACCTGACCAGGCTGCAGAAAAGCACCAGGTACGGCCGATCTTTTCCTTCCATTCACCTGTAATTGAAGATGATTCATGTACATGTCCGTGAAGTGTAATATAAGGTGAACAGTTTTCTATAAAACGTTTTATTGCTATACTTCCTATATTAACATCCAGGGGCACATGATCAATCATTTTCCCGTCCAGCGCAGCCCGGTCAAGATTGGTCTGATAAGGGGGAGAATGAAAAAGAAATACCGAGCTTGAAAGATCCTCTTCCCGGCACAATTTTTTGAGATCTTGCTCAATGTTTACATATTCAATATTTTCACCCATATCAACCGAAAAGCTCCCTTCAGCCGGATGTATACAGCCGGGGTCGGCAAAAGCCGAAACATCATACCGTTCCCAGTCCTTTAAGAAAAAAGGTGTGGGAGGTATGCAGGAATAGCCGTAAATGTGGTAATTATTGAAATCAGCCCTTTTGAAGTGTATATAATCTATCAGTTCCCTCTCTTCAAGACCGGCAATGAACTTTTCGAATATTCTTGGATCGTCATTGCCCAATATAGTGAAAAAACGTGGATAGCTCTCCTGTAAAAGACTTTTCAGGCGCGTCATCTCCCCGCCCAAAAATTCTGTAATAAAATCAATCACATTCTGCGGCTCATGGAAAGGGGGCAGTAGATCCCCTCCCATAAAAACTGCACCGGGCTTTCTTTTTTCAATTTCGCTAAAGAGTTTGTTGTAGTTTTCCTTTTTTCCGTGCAAATCTGAAACAAAAAAACACTCGGCCATAGCAAAAGTATTAACTGGTTTTCAGCGGCCTTGCCCTGTCATTTACAGAATTGAGCAATACTGCATAGCTGGTTTGCTTCTCTATATCTTCATCGGTTATAAGGTGGAGGTCTATCAGCCCTTCCCTGACCATGTGACCGGTTTTCTGGAAGTTCATTTCCGCAAGGCAGTAGCTCCACCCCTCAAACCAGTACTGAAGAAGGTCCCTGTGATACGGGTCACCGTCGTAATGCACAAGTATGTCTATATCACTGGCAGGGCCGGCAGTGGCGTTCTTGCTGCTTCCAATGAGATAAAAACCCCTGACGCCGAATTTTCCCGCCTCCATTTTGGCTGCAATCTTTTCGGCGATTTTGAACCTCCATTTCCAATGCTCATCTGTAGCAGGCTCCAGAGTTTTTTCATCTTCACTGATACCTGTTTTCTCTTTTTGCTCAATTATCTCAAGCGATTTTTTCACCCTCTGTATCAACAGCCAGTTGGAAACCTGCTGTGCAATATGATTCAAAAGCTTATACTCTTCAGGCAGAAACTGTGAATTGCCGGTCTCCTTTATTAACTGGGTATAAGCCACCTCTATTGATCCAACGACATTATTGTCAACCACAAGGTCGGCTGACTGCATCCAGTCGGTCTCCCTGAAATCATCCGAACTGTAAACCTTGCCCATGTACGTTATCCTCACCTCGCAGACGGTAGAATACTGCCACCCTGAAGGCATTATTTCCAGAAGCTTCTTAAAGAGCCGGTCTGTTGTTAAATCCTGTTGATGAAGCAATTCCTCCACTTTATAAACACAGTTGAGTTCCTTGCTTCTTTCCAGAAATCTGCTCAATGCCTTGCTAATTTCCTGCATAAAATGTCAGCTTATATGTTCGGGACGCAACAGGTCAAATATGGTTTTAACCGGATTGAAAGTCAATATCGGCACCTCCACAAAAATTGTGTTCCAGTCGGCCATACCCCCGTTCCACAGTCCGGGCAGCTCAAGTGCCTTTATTTCTTTCCCGTCCATCGATTTAAGGGATATTACCCCGGCATCGGGATCTCTGTATTTCATTAAATCAAACTTTTCTCCCTTGTGGTCTTTAACCGAGCACAATATATCAACCGGATTAAAATGGGTGGAGCTGTTGAATATTTTCTTCACTTCAGGGTTTGACATCTCTATTTGCGAGGTTTCAACAATCTGAAGCGAGAGGGTGCCATCCGGGTTTTCAACCCAGAAGGGTCCTCCACCAGGTTCACTGCGGTTTTCAACCATGCCGCAAATGCGCAGCGGCCGGTTCAGCTTGCTTTTAATATACTTAACTGCCTCTTCAGTTTTTGAATTTTTTATTCCGGGAGGAGGTACAACAAAAAGCTCATTTTCCAGGAAATAGAACATCTCCTCAATCTGACCCTCATCCGGGTGGGGGTTGTTTTCCAGGGTTTCCAAATAATGCTTTATACGCTCGCGAACCGAGAGAAGTATCCCGCCGAGAAGCTTCTTATACTTGATTGTAACATTTTTAAGCGCATCGGGCACCACATTGTCAATATTCTTTATAAAAACAATGTCTGCATCGAGCTCATTGAGATTTTCCAAAAGGGCTCCGTGCCCCCCGGGCCTGAATACCAGCCTGCCGTTGTCATCCCTTACGGGGTTGTTTTTCAAATCAACCGCTATAGTATCGGTTGAAGGTTTTTGCTGTGAAAATTCAATATTGAAACGGCACTTGAACTGATTCTCAAACGAGGGAATTACTTTTTCGGCCTTCTCCTCAAAAAGCTTCTGATGTTCCGGAGAAACGGTCATGTGAATATTAACCGTGTTGTTGCCCCCTTTTGCGTAAAATGCCCCTTCAACCAGATGTTCCTCAAATGCGGTACGGTATGTCTTGTTGTACCTGTGAAACGGAAGAAGTCCCTTGGGCATGTTTCCGAAACTGAGCCCGTCTTCATCAAGCAGGGATTCAATTATTTCTTTCAGATCCTGAGCATCACTATTTGAGGATATTTTAACCCCTTTTTTGTCAAGTATCCCTTTCAGTTCATCGTAAAAAGCAAACTTATGGAGATTGGAAACAAAATCATCTACAGCCTGCGGAACGGCGGTTTCTCCCCCCTTATTCAGCTTTTCAAGATAGGCATAAAGCTCCCTGAACATCCTTGTTGATGCACCCGAGGCCGGAACAAACTTAACTATCTTTTCCTTTTTGCAATGCTCGTTATACAATTGTGTCAGATCATCCAGGGTCTCTTCACAGGGTTTGAGTATGCCGTCTTTTATTGTTGCCGGCTTTTTAACCGGAACAAAGGGGATGCCCTCTTCAAACTGACTGATCTGCTTTCTTACCGTCTCTGGTTTGAGTCCGTGTTTTTTTATCTGCTTTATATCTTCATTGCTAAACATAAAAAATTGTTTTTCAAATTATTTGTTATTTTCAGCGACTTTCCTGCCCGCTTCAAATGCCTTCAGATTTGCATTGACAATATCCTCACCTTTTCTTCCGAATATCTGCCTTATACCCTCCTGAAGAGATTCCACCGGAAGGTTCAGAAACGGCGAGGCTGCTCCAAGCATAACTATATTGGATGACCTGGCCGATCCGGTATCTTTTGCGATCTTGTCGGCATCCAGGGCCACATGATTTGGAAGGGCTTCAACTTCCCTGATCACTTCTTCAATATCGGGATAGTTCGGAATATTAACATAGGGTGAAGTATTGGTTACAAGCCATCCTTGCCGGGAAAGGTAGGGAAGGTAACGCAATGATTCCATCGGCTCCACCGAAAGTATCATTTCTGCCCCGCCGAGCGGTATCAGATCGGACATGATCTCCTTGTCCGAAAGTCTCAGATTGGACTGGACGGCACCGCCTCTTTGGCTCATTCCGTGAACTTCAGACTGTTTCAGGTAAAGGTTTTCCCTTATTGCGGCCATTCCGATAGTCGCTGCAATTGAAACGATGCCCTGACCGCCCACTCCTGATAAAATAATATCTGTCTTCATTTTAATTCTGTTTATTATTTACTTTTTTTTCTCCTTTTTTTTCCGCGTTGCAGTCTGGATGCACTCCCTCTGGGCTATTATAACCGAAACTCCCTTGTGTTCGAGCTCCTGTTTTATAATTTCCGTGTTCTGGTCGTGATATTTTTTGAGCGGGTTTATCACCTTCACATGTGAGGGATCTGCCCCGACTCCCCTGCATATCTCATCAATGCGTCCGGTCCCGGATGATGTCTGGCCTCCTGTCATTGCCGTAGTACTGTTGTCGGAGATAATTATTGTAACCGGTGAGCCGTCATTTACACAGTCCAGCAACCCCGTGATTCCCGAATGGGTAAATGTAGAGTCGCCTATTACGGCAACAGACGGGCACAGGCCTGCATCTGCCGCCCCTTTTGCCATTGTAACCGATGCCCCCATGTCAACACAGGAGTTTATGGCGTTGAAAGGCTCGAGAGCCCCAAGAGTGTAACACCCTATATCTGAAAAAACCCTTCCTTCCCCGTAAGGCTCCAAAGCTTCGTTAAGGGAGTTGTACATGTCGATATGACTGCAGCCTTTGCACATGCTGGGCGGTCGACCGGTTACGACCGAAGGAACATCTTTTCCTTTGTTCACCGTAAAACCCAGGGCATTTGCCACATGATCGGGGGTCATCTCCCCGTCACGGGGCAACGTTCCGTCAAGTCTTCCCTTAACCTTTATCCCTTTTTCAAGGAACCCCTTAAGCATCTCCTCTACAATCGGATACCCGTCCTCTATTACCAGCAGCTGCTCACACTCTGACGCGATCTGCTCCACGAGCTTTCGCGGCAGCGGGTACTGGCAGATCTTGAGAAGTGGGTTTTTCAACTCTCGGTTTACAAAGTTTTCCATCAGGTAATTATATGCAAGTCCGCAAACTATAAAACCGGTTGACTTGTCCTGACCGGGAAAATAAGCGTTGTAGGGCGATTGTTCGGATTCCGACTCAAAACCCTTTTGGTGAGATAAAAGCACCTTGTATCTTTTTCTTGCAATGGCGGGCAAAAGAACAAACTGGCGGGGATCCTCCGGGAGCCTTATTTTGTTTTGCTCTCTCCTCTCAAGCCTTTCCACTCCCGAACGGGAATGGGCAAGGCGCGTTGTAAGTCTGAGCAGCACCGGCACCTGGTACTTCTCTGAAAGTTCAAACCCCTTATAGGTCATCTCATAGGCTTCCTGCTGACTTGAAGGCTCAAGCACGGGCAGGAGCGCAAATTTTCCGTAAAAACGCGAATCCTGTTCATTTTGCGATGAGTGCATTGAAGGATCGTCTGCCACTGCAACAACCATACCTCCGTTAACACCTGTAACTGCTGAATTGATAAAAGGGTCGGCAGCCACGTTCAGTCCCACATGCTTCATGCACACAATCGAACGCTTTCCTGCATAAGACATCCCCAGTGCTGCCTCCATGGCTGTCTTTTCGTTGGCCGACCAGTTAGAGAATACATTACCCTCTTTTGCCATTTTAGACATTTGCACATATTCCATTATTTCAGTGGAAGGTGTACCGGGGTAGGCATAAATTCCTGATATCCCGGCATCCAGTCCACCCTGGGCAATCGCCTCATCACCCATTAACAATAAAGTTTGCATATTGTAAAATCGTTTTATTTTGTATAAAATTTAAATATTCCAAAGGTATGAATATTTTGAAGCAAAAAAAATAATGTTGGCAGCACCAACGGTTAGTGGAAAAAAATCGTATCTTTGAGTTTAACTGTCAGGAACTTCATTATGGATTTCATTTTTGTAATACCGGCTCTGTATCACAATAACGGCAAGGGTCTTTACTCTTGCTGGATTTGCTGAGGCCTTCCGGCCGATTGTTTAAACCGCCGTTTTTAATCCTGTTACATTATATCTCCCGACACATAAATGAAAGGTATCATATTTGACATAAGGCATTTTTCGGTGAACGACGGACCGGGCATCAGAACAACTGTTTTTTTCAAGGGCTGCCCGTTACGCTGCCGCTGGTGCCATAACCCGGAAGGCCAGTCCTTCGATCCCGAAAGCTACACCCGGATCAACAAGCTCACAGGCAGGGAATTTGAGGTTAGGGAGGTAGCCGGAAATAGTGTAAGTGTATCACAGGTTATGGGGGAGATTGAAAAGGATATTCCCGTTTATGACGAATCGGGCGGCGGAGTTACTTTCTCCGGCGGCGAGCCGCTGGGCCAGCCGGCCTTTCTTATGGCATTGCTCAATGCCTGCGCCGGGAAACAGATACATACTGCGGTTGACACATGCGGGTATGCAGGGAAAAAAGATTTTGAACAGGTAATTCCCCTTACCTCCCTTTTCCTTTTTGATCTTAAGATTGCGAAAGATGAAGAACACAAAAGGCACACCGGCGTTTCGGTCACACCTGTTCTGAGAAACCTTGAAAATGCGGCTGCCGCAGGAAAAGAAATAATAATAAGGATCCCCCTTGTTTCCGGAATTACAGATACCGGCCACAACCTCAGCCGACTGAGAGATATTGCCGCCTCCTTTTCAGGTGTATCCCGCGTAGATCTTCTCCCCTACCACAGCACCGGTATCTGTAAATATCCAAAATTCGGGAGAAGTGTCGCGATGGACTGCAAAAATGGCTACGATGAAAACAGGGCGGAGAAAATAAAAGAGTTTTTCCTTGAAAAGCTGCCTGAAGTTACAATCGGCGGATAACATAAAAAGCAATATGTACAAATGAACCTGCATCAGCCTTTGGCAGACAGTGAACCCGCTACCATTAAATTTAACCTTTAAATCAAATATTTATTGTAATGACACCCCGAATTGAAAAACTGAGAAAGCAAAGCCTTGAGGCTCCCTGTGTACTTTCCCCTGAAAGGGCGCTGCTTGTAACTGAATACTACAAAAACAACGAGCCCGAGATCCACTCGGTGCCCGTTCAAAGAGCGCTAGCCCTTAGGCATATTTTATCGGGAAAGTCAATCTGCATAAACCCGAACGAGCTGATAGTGGGTGAACGCGGACCCTCACCGTCAGCTGTACCCACCTATCCCGAAATATGCCTTCATTCACCCGAGGATCTTGATATTATAAGCTCAAGGCCAAAAGTCTCCTTCAAAGTGGATGAAAAATTCAGGAAAGCCTACAGGGATGTTGTTATTCCCTTCTGGAGTGGCCGCACCCAGCGCGACCGTATATTCAACAATATAAACCGCTCATGGCAGGAAGCATACCGGGCGGGTGTCTTTACCGAATTTTTGGAACAGCGCGCCCCGGGACATACGGTTGCAGGCAAGGATGTTTTCAAAAAAGGTATGCGCGATTTCAGGGAAGAGATACATGAGGCGCTTTCACAGCTTGATTTTCACAATGATCCCAATGCATTTGAAAAGCGCGAGGAGCTGAAGGCTATGGATATTACAGCCTGTGCACTGATGGAATATGCTAAAAGGCATGCCGGTGAACTGGATAAAATGGCTGAAGAGGAAAAAGATGCCTCCCGTGCTGAAGAACTTCATCAAATGGCACAAATATGCAAGAGGGTCCCCTCGGGAGCCCCTTCCACTTTCCATGAAGCGCTGCAACACTACTGGTTTATCCACCTTGCCGTAATAACCGAGCTTAATCCGTGGGACTCATTTAACCCCGGCAGACTTGACAGGCATCTTTATCCATTTTATAGCCGTGAGCTGGCTGAAGGCACCCTTACAAGGGAAAAGGCTGCAGAACTTCTCCAGGCGTTCTGGATTAAGTTCAATAATCACCCGGCACCGCCCAAAACCGGTGTCACTGCCGAGGAAAGTAACACATACTCTGACTTTGCGCTGATAAATCTGGGTGGACTTAACGAAGACGGCAGTGACGCGGTTAATGAACTAACATATCTCATCCTTGAGGTAATCGAGGAAATGAGGCTTGTACAACCGGGCAGCATGATCCAGGCAAGCAAAAAAAACCCCGACAGGTTTATCAAAAAAGCACTTGAGGTGGCCGAAAAAGGCTTCGGACAACCCTCGTTTTTCAATACCGACGCCATAATCCAGCAGCTCCTCAGTCAGGGCAAATCCATTACCGACGCACGCAACGGGGGAGCCAGCGGATGTGTTGAAACAGGTGCTTTCGGCACGGAAGCCTATATTCTCACAGGCTACTTTAACCTGAACAAAGTCCTGGAGATAACCCTCCATGGGGGAACCGACCCGCGGTCGGGAAAGAAGACGGGCCTGGAAACTCCAGACCTGTCCTCTTTCAAGACTTTTGAAGAGCTCTATGAGGCTTTTGAAAAGCAGCTCAACCATTTTGCTGAGATAAAAACCGGCGGCAACAATATCATTGAAAAACTTTACGCAACATATATGCCGGCACCTTTTCTCTCTTTGATAACCAAAGATTGCATAAAAAAAGGAAGGGATTACAATGCCGGGGGCGCACGTTATAATACCAGGTATATACAGGGTGTCGGACTGGGAAGTATTACCGATAATCTTACCGCTCTTTGCCTGCATGTTTTCGATGAAGGAAAGGTACCGGTCCGGCAGCTGCTGGATGCTATTAAAGCGGATTTTAAAGGATATGAAGATCTTCGCCATAAGCTTGTTTATAACACCCCGAAATGGGGTAACAATGACGGGTATGCCGACCGGTTTGCAGTGAAGGTTTTCAACAGTTTCCACGATGCCTTTAACGGAAAAAGTACCCCATACGGGGGAACTTCCCGCATAAACTTTCTGCCCACCACCTGTCACGTATACTTCGGAAGCGTTACCGGGGCAATGCCTGACGGCAGGCCGGCGGGAGAACCTTTCAGTGAAGGTATAAGTCCTGTGCAGGGAGCCGATACAAAAGGGCCTACCCAGGTTATCCTCTCGGCAGCCAAAATAGATCATGTGAAAACGGGAGGCACCCTTCTGAACCAGAAATTCTCCCCTTCATTTTTTAAAAAAGGGGAAAACGCCGGAAAAATGATATCTTTTGTGCGCACCTACTTTAAGCTGGACGGACACCATATTCAATTTAACGTTATTGATGCTGAAACACTTAAAAAAGCAAAAAAGAGCCCGGAAAAGTACCGCGACCTTATTGTTCGTGTTGCAGGGTATTCGGATTACTTCAATAACCTGGGCGAAACGCTGCAGGACGAAATAATTAAAAGGACAGAGCACGGGGATATGTGACACCATAAAATGTGAAATCGACCGCAGGTCAGGCTTCGGGTAGGGCGGTTTGTTCCGGCGCCACCCATGTTTATAAATGTTTTTTTGTGATCTTTAGCTCAGGGGGGTCAAATGATAACAAAATATGCAAAGCACAATAGAGTAAAGACATATTAAAAATGTTATGATCAACTGTATATTGTGGCCACCAGTTTTCTTTTACCTCCCCTGTTGCGGAATTCACAAAGATAAATCCCCTGCCATGTTCCAAGGTTAAGCCTGTGACCGGAAACCGGGATAGTCAGAGAAACACCGTTTAGCGAACACTTTGCATGGGCCGGCATATCATCAGCCCCCTCCACGGTGTGAACATAATTTTTATCTCTTTCCGGCACAATCCTGTTCATTATGTAATCCAGGTCGGCGGGAACACCGGGGTCTGCGTTCTCGTTTACGGTCAGTGCCGCCGATGTGTGTTTTATAAACAGGTTCAGCAAGCCTTTTTCCGGCAGAGGATGCAATTTCTCAACCACATGATCCGTAATTAAATGAAAACCCCTTTCCATTGGGGGAAGACTTATTTCAATTTGTTGTATCATCTTTTTGTTTTTCCGTTTTTATTAAAATCTTTGCAATATTTACATAACTTTTTTGTTAAAAATTAGTTTTATATGTGAAGGCTCACAAAATTAAACTTATTTTGCTTAATTGTCATTCTTTACAAACTTATTGAAAAACCGGCAGTATGCAGAATATAAAACGTTACATGTTACCTTTCATCATATTTCTCTGTATCTTCACTTTTCTTGCTCCTGGTGAGCTGAGTGCGCAAGACCCCCTTCAGGTAAGCGGTATAATACGCGATGAAGATAAAAAGCCGCTCCCCTATGCTCACATTATTTCAATTAACAGAAACGAGGGAACAATATCTGACGAAAAAGGAATGTTTTCGTTCATAGCCTATCCGAACGATACCATAAGGTTTACCACTATGGGCTATAAACCCCATAAGATAGTTATACCCGAAGATACCGATGAAGTGCATTATCCGGTTGATATAAGCCTCCAGAGGGATACCGTTGCACTTGAAGAGGTAAAAATATTCCCCTGGCAAACCTATGAGGAGTTCAAGGAGGTTTTTCTTGAACTTGATCTTCCAACGGACGATTATGACAGGGCAATGGCCAATATCGCCCTTATTAAGCTATGGATAGAGCTTGACGACTCTCCCGATCCGGCCGCCAGCTACGCGAACGTTATGCGGAGGCACCATCAAAGCCACAGGTATGCCGGACAACTACCCTCTATGAATCTTCTCAATCCCATAGCATGGGGCAGGTTTATCCAGGCTTTGCGTGACGGGGAGCTGAGCATTTCAAGGTGAGTTTAACAGCATCTTTACCGGAAACCTGCTTGTCATAAAGCAACACACCCTCTCCGGACCTTTCTTTTCTTATTTTCGGCCGGCGCGGAGAAAGTTTTTCAATCCTGACCTAAAACCGGCTCTTAATTTGTTTAAAAACTTAAAATACTTAATTTTGATGGGAATCAATTGTTATTGATGCAAATTATATTACCAATTAAAAAATTTATAATTATGGGAAAAATGAAAACCGAGGACTACATCAAGCGGGAAGAAAAATTCGGAGCACACAACTATCATCCTATCCCTGTTGTGCTTGAACGCGGCGAAGGGGTCCACCTCTGGGACGTTGAAGGAAAACACTATTATGATTTTCTTTCAGCTTACTCTGCTGTAAATCAGGGGCACTGTCACCCAAAGATAATCGGGGCCCTTAATGAACAAGCCAAAAAACTCACCCTGACCTCCCGTGCCTTCCACAACAGTTGCCTGGGAGAATTTGAAGAGTATGTCACAAAATACTTCGGTTATGATAAGGTGCTGCCCATGAACACCGGCGTCGAAGGTGTTGAGACAGCCCTGAAGCTTTGCCGCAAATGGGCCTATAAAAAGAAAGGAATTGCCGAAGGCAAGGCAAAAATAATTGTCTGTGAAAACAATTTTCACGGCCGTACTATAACCATTGTTTCAGTATCAACCGATCCCGATGCAAGAAAAGATTACGGACCATATACCCCGGGCTTTATTACAATTCCATACAATGACACAGAAGCCCTTGAAAAGGAGTTGAAAAACCCCGAAGTTGCCGGCTTCCTTGTTGAGCCCATACAGGGAGAAGCGGGAGTTTATGTGCCGGATGACGGCTTTTTGAGAAAAGCAGCTTCCCTGTGCAGGGAGAACAATGTATTGTTCATAGCCGATGAGGTGCAGACAGGAATAGCAAGAACCGGGAAAAAGCTGGCATGTGATCATGAAGATGTACGCCCCGATATTCTGATACTGGGCAAAGCCTTGTCAGGCGGCGTATTTCCCGTTTCTGCAATACTTGCCGACGACGAGATTATGCTAACCATAAGACCCGGCGAACACGGCTCTACTTACGGAGGTAATCCGGTAGCCGCAAAAGTCGCTATTGCCGCCCTTGAAGTGGTGGAAGAGGATGATCTCTCCGCTAAAGCCACCGAGCTCGGTGAGATATTCCGCAGCGAAATGAAAAAGATTGACTCCGACATGGTTGACATTGTGAGGGGAAAAGGTTTGCTCAACGCAGCCGTAATTAAGCCCAAAAACGGAAAAACGGCCCAGGACGTTTGCCTGAAAATGAGCGAAAAGGGAGTGCTGGCCAAACCCACCCACGGGCATATCATCCGTTTTGCCCCTCCCCTTGTTATAACTGAGGAGCAATTAAGGGAGGCCCTGGAGGTGATAGAAAAATCGATAAAATTTTTCGACTGACAAGATGCGTTCACATAAATTAGGCTTATTAAGCTAATATTCAATAAGTTATTATAGAATATCAATTAATTTTTATCTCTTTTGGTCGTATCAATTTCTCATTCATGAAAGTACACTAAAAAATGATTTGTTTACATGAGAAATCGACCGCAGGTCAACCTCCGGGTAGAGCGGTTTGTTGCCTCCCCGCTCCCCCACAGATCCGGACGAGCGCCGTTAACGCATCCGGTTCCTCGGTAATCAGTTTCGCAAAGACGGAGCATAAGAATTAGAAATAA
>PWHJ01000187.1 GCA_003554865.1 Bacteroidota bacterium
ACAAGATTATTTTCGCGGGGGTAGTTGGCGGTCTGGTGACGCTCCTGGACTTCAAATCCAGTGGGGGGCGCGATCCGTCCCCGGTGGGTTCGATTCCCATCTACTCCCGCCATTTTTATGTTGTGTGAAAGGGATAAAAGATAGAACTGTTTATTAAAGATTATAATTGGGTGTAAAGCTCTAAATATAGATATGTGCAAAACATGATAGCTCGCTATAGCAAAAAAGCAGGAAGCATGAAAATAATATCACCGCATACGCTACGCAATATATGCCACTGATTTATACCGCTTTCTTGGCTAACATGACAGTTTCTGTCATACATAAGCCCACACCTACACTTATATCAGAGGCGAAGATATCAAGGATACCTTGCTTGACTTTTTAAAGAAATTAGCTTAGCTGATAAGCTTAATTTCACTGAAAGCTATGGGCATGACAGGAATTGTCAGGGTAATTCTTTCTTTATAATTTTTACAGGATTAACCGGGAAGAAAAAACAGGAAAAGAGTAAGTATTATAGAAATTTAATTAAAAGTAAACAAAAGTGGGTGAAAAATATTTATGAACAAAGAGAGACTTAGAGAGCATATTGAAAGTTACAAAAAAGTTAAATCTCCCGATAGTATTCAATTCGAGGAGGATTTCCAGGAAAGGATAGGACGGGTTGCATATTATCAAAAACATACTCCTGATAGATTAAAAGAGTTATCAGAAGAAGAATTTGCAGAATACATTTCTCATTTATGGGCCATGCTCATGTGGGGAAACAAGCAGTATGTTATTGATAAACTTATTTCTCAGAATGGTTTCGAAAAGATAAAAGAAGCTTTGACAGAATTATTATGGGGCGAAGAAGATATAGAACATCGTTGGGATAAGTTCAGGGATAACATCAAAGGCATGGGTCCTGCTATGATGAGCGAACTTCTCTGCATGACACATCCAAGAGAATACATGATATGGAATCGTCGAGCACTTGCCGGCCTCAAATATCTGGAAGTAGAAGATTTGCCCTATTATGATTACCAATGTAAAGGTAATAAATATAAGCAATTATGCGATGTTGCCGGGGAAATATGCGATGAACTCAAGGCAGCCGGCTATGAGAATGCCGACTACTTGCTGGTTGATTACTTCATTTGGGATGAACTGCAGGTAGAGCCCGTGCTTGACAACATTAATAAGACAACCACTACAAGAGGTAAAGAAGAAAAAGTTTTACCGGAAAACGAAGAAGAAAAAAAGTTTATCCATGATGAAGTTAGGGATAAGTTATATGATATAGGAAACTGGCTGGGTTTTAATACATATACCGAGGTGAAGGTTGCGGAAGGTGCTCGGGTAGATACTGTTTGGGAAGCCCAGATTGGGAACATGGGTAGGGTTATTTATGTGTTTGAAGTCCAGACAAGCGGAAGCATAGATAGTCTATTGCTCAATTTGCTTAAGTCTTTAAATAATCCTGCCGTTCAGGGAGTAGTAGCTGTTTCGGACGTAAACCAGCTTGAAAAAATCAAAAATCAGGTAGAGAGCATTCAGGGACTGAGCAGGAAGTTGAAAACCTGGGACTTTCAGGAAGTTCTGGAAGTCCATAAGGCGCTGGAAAGTGTCAATGAGGCGATTAATAAGCTGGATTTAGTGCCGCAAGGCTTTTATAAATAATATTGGGTTAAAAGGAAAAAAGCTATGGAAAATGAAAGTGTTTATACTTCTTTGCTCGAAAGAACTAAAGGAATAATAGAAAAGCATTCTGAGGAAATAAGGAAGAATGAATTTAATATATTTTCTATATTAAGAAAAGAACATGACGAAGTTAATTTGCATTCAAGATTTATCTACGAAACTTTAAATCCACAGGCTTCTCATAATCAAGGAAGTTTATTTCTAAACTTATTTTTAGAAATGATTGAGGATAAAATAAAACATGTTTTTGAGGAAGAAATAAAACTTCAGGGTGAAGAAGGAACAATATTTATTAACAAAGAGCATCCAATTGAAGAAGGGCGATTGGATTTAATTTGTGAATTAGGGGAAAATACTGCTTTTTTGATAGAAAACAAAATAAACGAGGAAGTAAGAAAGGAGCAACTTCAAAAGTATTTTGATTATCTACAAAGTAAAGGTTATGAAAAGTATTATCTTGTGCTTCTAACTCTTGATGATGAAATGGAAGAGGAAGACATAGCTAATATTCCAAATTTGATTAATATTACTTATAAAGACGAGATTAAGGAATGGATTGGCAAGTGTATTAAGGA
The DNA here is from genome assembly GCA_003554865.1 of Bacteroidota bacterium. Taxonomy (GTDB): domain Bacteria; phylum Bacteroidota; class Bacteroidia; order Bacteroidales; family PUMT01; genus PUMT01. Next base: position 2,262 of record PWHJ01000187.1, read on the forward strand.
AGTAGCTTTAACTCCGATGTTGCGGGAAACATTAAGTATGTATAAGAATCTTGTTTTAAAGCTTACTGGACAATCTTATTCAAGGGAGATGATTAGAGATATGATTAATTTAATTACAAGTAATAGAGAAAATTTTAGAAATGCAATGGAAATTGAGCGGAATGTAAAAGAAGCTGTAAAAGAAATTCAGAAATGGTTTTGGGAACTTATGCAACAGGAATTAAAAGAAACCTTAAATAAATATCAAGATGAACGAAAGAAATTATTTAATCATTGGTGGAATAATGAACGTGTTGACAATTATGATGGGGATAGCAAAAATAAGTATTACGGCATCATAATCCCAATATATGATTTAAATAATCACATAATCACTTATGAAATTTCTATAGATCACCGTATTTATTATTCTTTATGTTTGTATAAGAAAGAAACTGACGGAGCAAAACAAATAAATTTAAATTCTGAAGAAGAATTATCCAAAGCTGGAGAAATAGGTGAATGGTATAAAAAATTTCTCAGTGAATATAGTAATGAAATTAGAAAAGATGATTGGGATAAGGGGAGTTCATCTTATTGGAGATATCCAACCCCAAAAAAGCAAACAAAATATCTGAATTTTCACTCTTACCACAATGATGAGGCAGAGAAGGAAGAAATTGTTAAGTTATCTGAAGAGGAAAATAGAAAGAAATTAGCAGAAGATATGGCAAAAGATATTGCTGATGAAATAAGTATTATAATAGAAAAATTAAAATCAGGAATTAAAGTAAATTAAACTTCAACAACAACTTGAGCTTTTTGTACTTCCTTCTGATTGGTGTGCCTTATAATGATTATATATGGCAAGATAGGAAAATTGAGTTACACGGATTTGCCCTGATGTATTAGAGTAGCTATTTTTTTTATCAGGATATGGCGATGCCATTGTGTAAGTTCTTTAAAATGCTGGCTTAAAAGTTTCAAGGCATGAAAACATTTTATGGATATATTTCTTAAGATCTACAGGAGGTTTAAAATGGGCAGCAGCTATGGAATTAGTTGCAGAGAGTGTTATTATAGAAAAGATTTCAGGATAGGGATTGGAATGATTTACAGCCCTAACAATCTTAAAGATATTGATTCAGAGTTTGCTCTACTTCCCAGTCTCATTCGTTCAAAAAAAACCCTTGAACAAATTAAAACGTTGCTTAAGGAAGAAAATGCGGAAATTGCAGATGACTATGGCCATGAAATTTACCGTTGTCATAAATGCGGAGACTTTTATGGGCGTTTTTACCTCCGTTTAGAATATAACGGTGGTACATATGAAATAGAGTACAAATGCCCAAAGTGCAAGATCAGGTTAAAACTGATTGATCACTCTGTATCGGCAATTGATGCCATGCAGGAGAAAGTAATCAATCTTGAAAAGTATCCTTGTCCTAAGTGTGGCAATTATAGTTTATATGAGGACGGGGTAGAAATTTTATGGGATTAAGGCATCTATTGAAGAATAACAACTTAGAAGCTTTATTGTACATTGTAAAAAATATATCCGTAAGTTAGTACCACAAGAATTTCTACTGATTTACTAAAAAAATAATCTTTTGGTATACAACTTCTATTAACAAGAAATTATATTTCTTTTTCCAGATATTATCCCGATGTATGACAAGTTTTGTCAGGGTAAATAGATATGGGGCTTGATCAACACTACTATCGTATATCAAAATAAAGGTTAAAATAATAAAATTGTAGAATTGATAATTCAGTGTTTGGTAAATTTCATAACATATGGATAAATCCGCTGTTCAATGTGTAAAAATTGCTTGGTTCTAACTATGTTTAAAAGAGTGGTTGGATAAAGTAGTAAATTTGGAACATAATTGGGAAAAGTTATTTTATTAGTTCCTGAAACATTTGAAAATGTTGAATTAAATGATTAATTAACGTGCTATTCAATAACTTCTTAAATCATAAAGGGGAGGAATCATGGCAGAAAAAATCACATTACCCAGATTAGAATCTTTACTTCTCCAAGCCTGCGACATTCTTAGAGGCAGGATGGAAGCCAATGAATACAAAGAATTCGTATTCGGGATGATCTTCTTAAAAAGGCTTTCCGATAAATTTGAAGAAGAGCAAAAGCAGCTGAGAGAAAACTATGAAGGTAGAGGTTTAAAGGAAGAACTAATCGAAAAGCAGCTCAATAAACCCGAGCATTATGAATTCTTCGTCCCCGAGGAAGCCCGCTGGGCGAACATCCGGCACTTAAAAAAAGATGTGGGCGACAGCTTAAATAAAGCCTTAGGCGCTTTAGAAGATGCCAACCCCAACACCTTAGAAGATGTTTTAAAAGGCATCAACTTCAACCGTCGAGTAGGGCAAAGCTCACTGGATGATGCCACCCTGGTGGAATTCATTCAGCACTTTGATAATATCCCCATGAAGGATGAGGATTTTGAGTTTCCCGACCTGATCGGGGCGGCTTACGAATACCTGATCAAATACTTCGCTGACAGCGCCGGCAAAAAAGGCGGTGAGTTTTTCACCCCAACCGAAGTGGTGCGCTTGGTGGTTAATATAGTCGAACCCGAACAGGGAATGACCGTTTATGACCCTTGTGTGGGCAGTGGCGGCATGCTGATTCAAGCCAAAAATTACGTAGAAGAATCCGGCGGCGATACGCGGGATATGGGCTTTTATGGCCAGGAACTCGCAGGTGCAACCTGGGCCATGTGTAAAATGAATATGATCCTACATGATATTCTATCCGCCGAGATCTACAACGGTGACACCATTAAGGACCCCCTGCATTTGGAAAGTAACGGAGAGCTGAAAAGGTTTGACCGGATCGTCACCAACCCGCCCTTTTCCCAGAATTACAGCAGACAGGGCATGAAGTTTAAAGAAAGATTCAAATATGGATTTTGCCCCGAATCCGGTAAAAAGGCGGACCTAATGTTTGTGCAGCACATGATTTCTTCCCTCAAAGAAGATGGAAAAATGGCCACTATTATGCCCCATGGAGTTTTGTTCCGGGGTAGCCAAGAAAAAGATATCCGGGAAGGCATTATTCAAGACGGCATTTTAGAAGCGGTAATCGGACTGCCCCAGAACCTTTTTTACGGGACGGGCATCCCGGCCTGTATCCTGGTGATCAATAAAAACGGCACCAGAGACAGGGATAAAGTTCTCTTCATCAACGCCGACCGCGAATATAAAGAAGGCAGGAACCAAAACCACTTAAGGCCGGAGGATATCGAGAAGATAACCCATGTCTACAAGCAAAAGCTGGAAGTAGATAAATACTCCCGGCTTGTCTCTATCGCCGAACTAAAAGAAAATGACTTCAACCTAAACATTAGAAGATATGTGGATAACACCCCGGACCCCGAACCCCACGATGTGAGAGCGCATTTAGTTGGCGGCATCCC
>PWHJ01000116.1 GCA_003554865.1 Bacteroidota bacterium
AGCACCCGATTCATCGCTGGTTGATAATGAAATGAATATATTTTTAAATTGGTTCAACAATAACTTTGAATCTGATTTAGTACTCAAAGCAGCTATAGCACATTTTTGGTTTGTCACAATTCATCCTTTTGATGATGGCAATGGTAGAATTGCCAGGGCTTTGACAGATATGTTATTAGCACAATCAGATAAAAGCACACAACGATTCTATAGTATGTCAGCTCAAATCAGACTTGAAAGGAAACAGTATTATGAAATACTTGAAAAAACACAAAAAGGTAATCTTGACATTACTGAATGGATTAAATGGTTTCTGAATTGTTTGATAAATTCACTTAAATCTACCGATATTGTCTTGAATCGGGTTTTGTTCAAAGCTGAATTCTGGATAAAACAATCAAACACAAAAATTAACGAAAGACAGAAAAAATTATTAAACAAAATATTGGACGGATTTGAAGGTAAGCTGACATCCTCAAAATGGGCTAAGATTGCAAAAAGTTCAAAGGATACGGCAATCCGGGATATTAATGATTTAATAAGCAAAGACATATTGAAAAAAGAAGAAGCAGGAGGAAGAAGTACAAGTTATGTGTTGAAATAAATGCCAGCAGGCAACATGATGTATATAAAACAGGCAAGTATGCAGGTTTTTAAATCACTTACGGTACCGTGTTAAGCTACTTCGTCCGGCAAACCGCTTAGAAGAACTCCTGCCAAATAACTGGAAGAAGCGCTAACAACTACAAGAATCATCCTTAGAAATTTTTTTACTAACTTGCAATATGCAGTATACCAGAGGGATACCAATATGCAGTATACCGGCGGGGTACTTTAAAAGCAGGTTGAGAAGTAAAGTGGCACCTGTTTTATTTATCGCGCAAATCTGTATGCAAATTAAAAAAGGGCTGCAACTTTTAAAGCTGCAACCCTTTGATTATCAGGTCGGGGTGGCAGGATTTGAACCTGCGACCTCCTGCTCCCAAAGCAGGCGCGCTGACCGGGCTACGCTACACCCCGAAAACTTTAAAAAACCGGACTTATGACCGGTCCGGCAAATTTGTAAAAAACCTGCGGAGAGGGGGGGATTCGAACCCCCGGTACCCTTTATCGGGTACGGCAGTTTAGCAAACTGCTGGTTTAAGCCGCTCACCCACCTCTCCATTAATCCCGGAAAATTCAACCCAAAACCCAACATTTTTCCGGGATCCTTTTATCTATATGCAACGTTATTCAACGCCGCTTTTTAAAAGATTCACAAAGGTAGAAAAATTGATCCAATTGATCAAAATATTAATAAAAAACCTTTATGTAGTATTTAAAGAATTTCGCGAAACGACGAAAAAAGGAGCTGCATCCTCCTCCTTTTCATTTAGGATGAAGATTCACCTTTGTCGGAATCCTCTTTTGAGATGCTCTTCCTCATGTCGGTGTCTGCTTCAATATTCTTTATGCGCTTGTAATCCATAACTCCCAGGTTTCCTTCACGGAATGCCTGCGATATGGCTTTGGGCACTTCGGCTTCGGCTTCTATAACCCTTGCTCTCATCTCCTGAGCCTTGGCTTTATTCTCCTGCTCAAGAGCCACTGCCATGGCCCTTCTTTCTTCCGCTTTGGCCTGTGCAATATTCTTATCGGCATTTGCCTGATCCATCTGAAGTACAGCACCGATATTCTTTCCGATATCAATGTCTGCTATATCAATGGACAGAATCTCAAAAGCTGTTCCCGCATCAAGACCTTTTCCAAGTACAAGCTTTGAAATTGTATCCGGATTCTCAAGGACAGACTTGTGATTATCGGCCGAACCAATCGAGGAGACACAGCCTTCACCTACCCTTGCAAGAACGGTTTCCTCCCCGGCTCCGCCGACAAGCTGTTTGATATTGGCTCTCACGGTAACCCTGGCCTTACAAATGAGCTGTATACCGTCTTTACCGACCGCAGTTACAGAAGGGGTGTCAATTACTTTAGGGTTAACCGACATCTGCACGGCCTCAAAGACATCTCGGCCTGCAAGGTCAATTGCGGTGGCTGAGTTGAAATCAAGGTCAATATTTGCCTTGTCGGCAGATATTAAAGCATTTACAACGTTTATCACATTTCCCCCGGCCAGGTAGTGCGCCTCCAGCTGGTCACGGGAAAGCACAAGTCCGGCTTTAGTTGCATTGATCAGTGCCTTCACTATGACTGCCGGCGGTACTTTTCTCCACCGCATAAATACAAGCTGAACAAGGGATATACGGACACCCGACAACAATGCAGAAAACCATAACGCAATAGGAATGAACCACAGGATGATCCAAAGCCCGATTATGGCGGCTATAATTATAAAAATGTAAACACCAATGTCTTCCATAGATTATTCATTTAAAGGTTTAACAATTATTTTGCTGCTTTCTGTTTTTACTACTTCAACCGGCTCATTTGCCCCGATAATGCCGGAAACAGATCTGGCATCCATGTAAATGCCATTAATTACTACCTTTCCGTAGGGCCCAAGGCGTGTAACCGTCTTTCCCGTGTCGCCTTTTTTTACCTTGGTTTTATCATAGGAATAAGCCTTGCCTTCCATTTTTGAATCAAGCATTGTTCCTTTCCACGTTCGGGCCCTTAAAGCATAGAAAAGGGTGAGAATCATCATCATGAATGTACCCAGCAACACATAGTTGCCCATCATTGTTCCGTGAACATCGTATGCAAAATAAACACCCCCCCCTATCAGTATAACTCCTCCTATCCCGGCAACAGTTATCCCCGGAACAATCAGGAACTCGACTATAAGAAGGACTATACCAAGAAAAACGATCAAAACAATGGCAAACAGTGACATAATAAAAAGTTTAATCAATAGTAACTTTCAGACCCTTTAATGAAAGGGCTTCTTTGAAGGGTCTGAGAAAATCGTACGAACCTTTTTTTATGTCGCATTTTCCCTTGAAGTGGACAATGTATGTACACTGTTCGGCCTGCACATCATCCAGCTTGCAAATATCTACCAAACAATCAATTACATAATCAAATGTGTGATAATCATCGTTGTGCAGGATCAGATAGCGATTGTTATCCCGGCAGTCGGTGTTTTCTTCACCGAATTCTTCTTTTTCCTGTTCTTTTTTGCTCTCTGCCATATCTTTTCTGTTTATATTATCTAAAACAAAAAGAGGTGTTTATTGTTCTATAATCTGCCTTGCTTCTTCAACAGTTATTCTCTCTTCCCCTTTGTATGCAACCACAAAAGCATCTGTTAAACCCTGAGCATTAACTTGCTTTTGCATCAGCAATGCTTCCTCAAATGTATTAAAATTTCCTATAGAATAAACATAATAACCCTGTTTATTTTTTCGCTGCTCAAGAGTTTCGCTTCCTGCAGCCTTCCGGAAAAAACGATGGGTTTCTGTATTGATCATTTCACTGAAGACACCTACCTGAACACTGAAAAAAACCTGATTCAACGGTACTTTTGGTAAGGGCTGCTCTTTTTTTTGTTCAGGAACGTGTTCGCTTGCCTCTGCAGGCTTCAGCGCACTCTCCCTTGGCTGCAGCCTGTCACCGGCTGTTTTTTCCAGATTAGCAGCCCTGCTGAGTGGTATTGAACGTCCGCTGTAGGTGGCAACTATAAATGCATCACGAAAGCCTTTCCCTCTTACATCCAGAAGTGCCCTTTCAGCATCTGCAACAGAGCTGAACATACCGGCATAATATTTATATGACTTCCTGCCCGGAACGTACTCACCCGTTAAAGGGGTTATACCCCCGAAAAGCCGCTCTCCCATCGGAGCCATATAAACACCTATCTGTATCCTGTAAATCAAACCTTCGGGGAGGGCAATATCAAAAGGAATTGGGTTTTCCGGCGAATAGGGACTGGATGGAAGTATTTCAAAACCATACTCTGAGGCAGCTGATGCTTCCATATATTCAGGATCTTTCAATGAGGTGGTGTAAATTTCCCAGGCCTTTTGCTGGTAACCAAAAGCCTCCATCTCATTCTCACAGGCAGTCATCAGGTACTCCTCCAGATAAGAGAGGCTCTCCAAACTTCCGGTAGTCTGACGAAGCTCCCCTGCCCTGGCAAAAAGGGCTGAGGCTTTTTCTTCATAGGCAAGACCTTTTGTAATTAAAGAAGCATCAGTTGCATTGTGGCGCGCATACTGAAGAGCCAGACCGAATGCCTTGGAGCGCATAAAATTAACCATCTCAAAAATCGTTAACGCCTCATTCAGGCTCTTCAGGGCCTTTTCCTTCAGCTCCTCTGTCTCTCTTTGAGTCCTGCGGCGAACAATCCAGCGAGGATCTCCCTCAAGTATTCGCCTGTTCTCTTCTATCCGATCCTTAAATCCCTCGAATTCTTCCATAAGGCTGTTTGCCTTTCGGTAATCTTTTTCCAGGCTTTCTGCCTTATCCCAAGCGTTTTCAGAAATAAACCCGGCTGCATTTACATTTCCAAAGTTAAGAAAAGAGACTTCAGGATAATCCTCTTCCTCATAATATCTTTCAGAGGCCTTCTTACGTGCCGTTATCAGCTTTAACTCCACATCCCTTGCCTGTGCATATTTTTCATCTGTTTCCCGCTGTATTCTGAAAGCCTTTTCTTCCAGCTCCAATATTTTTTTCTCTGCATTTCTTCTTTTTCCCCTTTCCAAACGGGCAATCTCCTTTCTCATTTCTGCAACCTCCCTCATCAGGGAGTCGGCCTTCACGTGCAAATGCAAAGCTTCGGATATCAACTCCTCATACTGTTTTTCATAAGGAACAGGATGAACTTTTTGATCATACTCTCCCGACGCAGAAAAGCTAATGAGCGGCAGGATTACCAAAACAAAAGGTAATATTGTAATAACCTTTTTGGCCACATTGCCTTGCCTGTTAAGACCCGAAAAGGGACTCCCATGCATATTGTTTTCTCTGCAAGGAGCTGGTGAGGGATTCATAATATTTAGCAGATAAGACTTTAGTCGGGATTATTGCTTCTCAGATACCGGTAAAGTTCGCTTTCTGTAGAAAGGATGACACTTGTTTTGTCGTCAAAAGAGTTTTCAAGGGCTTCCATAGCCCTGAGAAAGCTGTAAAGGTCTCTTGAAGCATTATTCTGATCGTATGCTGAGGCATAAGTTTCCGAAGCCTCGGCATCGGCGCGGCCCCGTATGGTTTCAGATTCCCTTTCAGCCTCTGACATAATTTCGTCAAGATCCCGCTGCTTGTCCCCCCTTATGCTGCTTGCCTCTCCTTCCCCTTCAGAGCGGAACCGATCGGCAATCCGCTCACGTTCACTAATCATCCGGTCAAACACTCTTTCCCTGACCTCATCAACATAATTCAGGCGCTTGAAGCGAAAGTCAAGGATCCTTATTCCAAGGTCCTCTACCCTTTCATTCGCACTCCGGAGAATTTCCCCCTCTATCTTATCCCTTCCCACACTGATCTCCTCAAGCTCCTCCAGCTCTTCAAGGTGTTCCTCATGTATCTCCGGTGTTCGGTTTGTGGAGCGCACAATCTCAAGCAGATCATGACTGGCAACCGCATTACGCGTTTCACCGTCAAGTATGTCATCAAGACGTGACTGTCCGGAGGTCTCATCACGAAGGCGCATAAAAAACTGAAGCGGATCGGTTATCTCCCAGCGTGCGTAACTTTCAACAAAGATAAACTTCTTGTCGGCCGTCGGAATCTGATTGGGGTCACCGTCCCATTTCAGGTAACGCTTGTCAAAAAACTGCACCTTTTGAATAAAGGGTATTTTTACATTGGGACCTGGATCAACACGGGCGTCACCTACAGGCTTTCCGAACTGGGTAACTATTGCCTGCTCCTTCTCATCCAGAATAAAGATGGCGTCAAAAGCAGCAACCAGTATAACTGCACCTATTACTAACAATATGATATTTTTCTTCTTCATTTTTTCCTCTTATTATTGGTTATCTTCCCTGTCTTCCCTCTCAAATGTGATCCTGTCCCCGTCCAGGTTCATAAGGGGAAGAACATTGGGATTGTTTTCGTCCATTATCACCTTCTGGTTTATATTGGGCAAAATGCTCTCAAGTGTTTCATAATAGAGTCTTGTTCTTGTAACCTCGGGTGCATTTACATACTCATCAAATATGGCGCTAAATCGGGAAGCCTGTCCCGTTGCCCTGTTAACCCTGTTAATGGCATAGCCTTCAGCCTGTTGTATCATCTCCCTGGCCTCCCCCCTGGCCCTGGGGATCACCCTGTTATAATCGGCCTGGGCACGGTTGATCAATGTCTCCCTCTCCTGGCGGGCTTCATTAACCTCATTGAAGGCGGGCTTTACCCGTTCGGGAGGATTTACATCCTGAAGCACTATCTGGTCGATGCGAATGCCGTTTTCGTACTCATCACACATCCTTTGCAACAGCTGCTCGACCTCTGTTGCCACCTCCTGGCGTCCGACAGTCAAAACCTCATTCACGGTACGGTCGCCAACAATCTTACGCATGGCGGCCTCCGACATATCGTGAAGAGCATCCTCGGCATCTCTTACCCTGAAAAGGTATTGGTAAGAATCAACTATGCGGTACTGAACGACCCATTCCACATCACCAAGATTCAGGTCTCCGGTCAGCATAAGCGACTCATCCTTAAGGTCTTCTTCTGAATAACGGGTGCGAACACCGGGCTCCTCTGTGCGAAAACCGAACTCCTGTTTCAACTGCCTCTGAACAGGTATTTTGTACATTCTCTCGATACCGAAAGGGATTATGAAGTTCAGCCCGGGCTGAACGGTGCGGTTGTATTTGCCAAGTGTAATAACAACCCCCTCCTGTTCCGGCCCCACTGTTTTGGCGGAAGTTAAAACGGCAGCCAATACTATTATTCCGACAATTATCTTTCTGGCATTCCTTTTTATCTTCCGGGAATAATATTCCGCTTCCTGTCTATAAGTCATAAATAATCTTTTTTAAGTGTTTTTAAAAATCAACCTGCTAAGTTAACCAAATTGACAGGCATCCAAATAGAAAAAGCATACAATTTGAAAAAAGCGTAGAACCTGTTACCTGACAGATCTTGCGGTTACTTCCAAAATCAAGGTTTCCCCGGGGGAGATAACAAAACGCTCCCGTCCGGAAACCTCCTCCCCGTAAAAACCTGTAGTCCCGTACGCCAGAGATGAAGGAACAACAAGAAGCCTCACCTCTCCTTCCCTCATATCCATAACAGCCTCCTGCAGTCCCTCAATTATTGCATCCTCCCCTGCAGTCCACGTAAAATTTGATGGATTATGAGCCCTTACCGGCTTTCCATTATCTGAAGAGCTTACAAATTTCACACCTTCTATAAGCCTTCCCTTGTATGAAAGAGTAACCTCTGCCCCTTCAGTAACCTCAGCTCCTGAACTCTCCCTTATAATTTTATATTGAAGTCCGCTGCCGCTTGTTTGAAGTCCGGGATACCTCTCTTCAATTATTTTTTCCTCCTTTGACCTGCGCATCTGCTCCTGATGTTTAACCTTCCTCCATTGCTTGTTTACCAGTTCGTTGAAAAGCTCATCATTCATCCGGTAATTCTCCCACTCTTCACCCGCCCTTACAATATTGACCGTATAAATGGTATCCCCCTGCTCAATATCATTCACCACATTCATGCCTGTGACAACTTCACCGAAAATTGTGTAATTGCCGTCAAGATAAGATCTGTCATCGAGCGTGACATACCATTGCGATGAGTTGGTGTGCGGACCGGCATTGGCCATGCCGACCATTCCGGCTTTATCGTGACTGAGACCGGAAATTTCGTTAGGGATATTATAGCCTGCATTTCCTGTTCGCTCTTCCGATGTGCCGGGGTCTATAACAGGAATTCCGGCCTGGATGACATGTCCGTCAACCACCCTGTGCCATTTTGAACCGTCAAAAAAAGGCCTGTTTTTGCCAAAAGCGGCATTTGTTATGTTACCTTCGGCCAGTCCCACAAAATTTGCCACAGTCATAGGAGCATTCTCCTTATCGAGTAAAATTGAAAAAGTACCCTTGTTTGTCCTCACATCAGCATAAAGTCCATCGTCCATAAACAACCCTTCCCTGGAGAGGAGATTGTCAAGATTGGCAATACCGTAAGCAACAACTGCGGTAACCATTGATGAGTATTCAAGATTCTCAGGAATAAGCTCATTGTATGTGTCAAGATTGGTATGCCATGTACGGCCGTAACTGTGCTCTCCCCTGGTCTGAAACCCAAAGGCGGGAACCCCTCTTTGAAGGAACCAGTGAGTATCGGTTCCTCCCCTGCCTCCTTTTCTCACCTTGCGGGTCCTTTCCGAAAGCTCAAAAGGATAATCGGGATGCATGTCCAGTATCGGTTCTGTAACCTTCGCCATATCATCCATCATCGCTTCCGGAACACTCATCCCGGCAATGGCATTGGTGCCGTAATCCCTGTTGATCATCATAGATATCCTTGGCAGCTTTTGGGGATTGGACATAACCCATTCACGCGAACCAATCAGCCCAAACTCCTCGGCAGCCCAAAGGTGCACCATTATTGTGCGTTTGGGCTTTCCGCCTGCCTCCATTATAAGTCTTGCAGCCTCCATTGACGGGCCAACACCCGAGGCATTGTCAACCGCGCTGGTGCCTCCGGTAAAACCATCGAGATGTCCGCCCAGAATGACATACTCATCCGGTTTTTCAGTTCCGGGTATCCAGCCGATAACATTGTGGAATTTTATGGGACCGGGACGGAAATAATTCCTGATGTCAAATTCCAGCTCCACCTTCTCACCTTCTTCAACCATCTCCCTGATCTTTTCATACTGTGTATCAATAAGCTTAATATCGGGGAGCTCGGGAAGCTCCTCCCATGACTCCACTCTTCCGTAAAGCAACCTTATCGGGAAAGTGGCAAGCTGAATGGTGCCCAACGCCCCGGCATTTTTCATCAGTCTTGTCAGCTCGGACTTACCACCCCTGTCACGCGGCCACCCGGTATTGGTCCCTTCAATAAGCACCCATGCCCCCTTCAGGGTATCCTTCATTTCCCAGAACTCGTCAACATTGGCCGGGGAAATAACAACATGCCCTTTTTGTTTGCCCTTTGTTCCGGAAGTGTATGCCGGAGTACCAAAATCAAGGGCCATTTCCGAGGGATAAACCATTTTGCCGAAATAGGGGCCCTGATTGTAGCCAACCGGCAGCTCTCCGGCCACCTGCATTTCAGCCATCATGCCCCAGGAGCGCATTTCATCCCTTGCCCACTTTGAAGCAATGTAATAGCTGTCTGAACCGGTTATTCGGTCACCAAAACGGTTGGTAAGCACATCAATGTGCTCCATAACCTTCGGCTCGGTTATGCCAAGGTCTATGATCCTGTCTATAACCTTCTCATCCTGTGAATGCAGGGGTATTGCAATAAGCAGCCCAAGCAGGAAGAGCAAATTTTTAATTCTTTTCATAATGATCTTATTTAATAATTTAATCTGATTGGCAGAAAACGGTGTTGGGGGGGGCACAGACATCAATGCTCATATGTTTCAATCTCAAAGGATTCAAAAGCAAAAGACACCGGCAATAATCAGGCAACACAGTAATAATTAATTTGCTGGCAATATTTTAACTAAAAAGCAGGTTCAGTTAACCCTGCTAATTTCCAACAGTAAATAAAGCAAATTTTTGTTAACAAAAATAATTTAAAGCTCAGTTTTTTAGCAAAAATTCATCGATATTCCCGGGCGAGACAACTTTAAATTCGGTGCCGGGATAAGCTTTCAGAAAGGTTTTTGACAAAAAAGCCCTTTTTGCGGGGTTGCACTTAAACTCATAGGCATAAAGTCTGTTATCACACTCCTCAATATAGTCAATTTCCTGTTGCTGGGCAGTGCGCCAAAAAAAAGTACCGGCTTCTATCTGGTTGTTTTCAAGGTATTTCAGTCTTTCACTTACGATAAAGTTTTCCCATAATGCACCTTTATCTGATCTTAAAGCAAAAGGGGTAAAATTTCCCATGATGGCGTTAAGAATGCCGTTATCATAAAAATAGATCTTGCGGCTTTTTTTTATTTCATTTCTCAGATTCCCGCTTAAGGCATTTAACCTGAATATAACACAACATTTTTCAAGAAGGCTTATATATTTTTCGACTGTTTCTTTGTTTGATCCGGTCATTTGCGCCAGTTCATTGTAAGAAACCTCATTGCTAACCTGAGAAGCGAGTGATTTAAGTATTTTTTCAAGTAAAACCGGCTTCTTAACTGTCTCGAGCATTAACAAATCCTTATATAAATAACTTGATACCAATAATTTGAGAAGTTTTACCTCATTTCCGATATTAAGGGCTATATCGGGATAATACCCAAACACAAGCCTGTGTTCAAGCAATCTTTTTTCATTGAGAAATCCGTGGTGGCCAACCATCTCGCTGAAAGAAAAGGGGTAAAGCAAGAATTCAAACTTGCGGCCGGTCAACGGTTCTTTTATTTCATCTGCAATTTCAAAAGAAGATGATCCCGTTGCTATCAATTGAACTTTATTAAAATTATCATGAATGATTTTAAGGAGAACACCTGCTTCAGGTATTCTCTGAGCTTCATCCAGTACAACAACTTCATTGTTCCCGATTACAGGAATAAGCTTCGTTGAAGCCGGATTTGATAATAAATCACGTACATCAGTATCGTCTCCGTTCAGAAAAAGGGTGCTCTTCTTAAAATCCTTTAACAGGCTTTCAACCAGGGTGGTTTTTCCTGTTTGCCGCGCTCCGTATATAATTATAGCCTTACCTTTAAAAAGGTGATTATTTATAATCGATTCCAGCTCCCTTTTAACCATTTTTCTATTTAAACGGAAAATTATTATAATATTTTTCTATTTAAACGGAAAATTATTATATAAATTATTCAATTTGTAAAACTCCCGTCCTGCCGAAAAATTCTGCTCATTTGATTCTCTTCATTTCCGGCTATTTCAAAACTTTTAACGGGTTGATACGATTTGTTTAAAATGTAATAGCAATATAAAACAAATGAAACATCTATGTAACACCCCCTATCTAATATTGCACCGGTAGTCATACACTATTAACTTAATAATTAAAACAATGAAGAGAATTTTTAAAGTTGCCACCCGTGCAATAACAGTTACTCTGATTTTTTTACTTCCTTTCCAGGAAGCTGCCGATGCGCAGGAGTTCAAGATCCGCGGACGACTGCACATGGACGGGTTCTACGGTATCCATAATGCGCTGCAATTCAGTAACGGCTTCAATAACCGCCGTGCAAGACTGGGAATGGACGGTTTGATAGACGACAATTGGGACGGGCGGATTGAAATCGATTTTGCAGACGGGGGGATAAGCCCGAACGATTTTCGCTTGCGCCGTTCTTTTGAAAACGGGGGCAGGCTGTGGATCGGACAATTCAAAGTGCCTCAGGGACTGAACGAGCTTACCAGCTCCAACGAGATCACTTTCATTGAACGCTCAACTCCAAGTAACGTAATCACAGATTCACGCCGAATGGGCATAGCATATGAGCAGTTCGGCAGCAATCTGGGATTCAAAAGCATGATATTCGGAAGAGCGCTTGGCGGAAGAGGCAGCATGACAGACGATATGCCGATAGGTATAGCATTCAGAGGTGTTTATAGCCCTGAACTTGCAGGAGGTTTGTTACATATTGGAACCTCGGTTGCCTATGAAGACCTGATGGAAACCAATCCCGCAGGATACAGTGACAGGCCGGAATGCCGCGACAGCAAGGGGGGAAGTGTAAGATTTATAAGTGCACAGGTTAACGAAGTTAAAAGCACTTTTAAAAGCGGTTTGGAGCTTCTTTATATGAACGGACCCTTTTCGGTTGAAGGTGAATACCTGCAGGTAAATGTGATCCGAAAGCAAGATGCCGGAGATAATCCAAAATTCTTCGGATGGCATTTGCAGACAAGTTATGTTCTCACAGGTGAAAGCCGCTCCTATTCAAAAGGAATTACAGGCGGGGTAACCCCGGCAGGAGAATCCGGTGCGTGGGAAATAGCACTTCGTTACAGCTTTACGGATCTTAACAATGCAGGCTTCACCGGTGGAAAGCAAAAAAATATCACACTAGGTGTAAACAGGTATGTTACCCAAAAGCTTCGCTTTATGGGCAATGTAATATTTGTCAATTTTGCCAATCTTGAATCTAATGAAAAACCTGTGTTGGGAGCATTACGGGCTCAATATAATTTCTGAGAGACCAGCCGGTTTTGTAACAAAAATTTAACCGGTGTGTCACATGCCTGTAATTTCCTGTCAATACTTTTGAACCGTAATATAAAAGCAAACAAATTTATTAACTATACAAAATCAATTTAATTATGAACCCCTTAAACAAAACATTCAATTTGATACTGCTTTCAGTGATCATTCTTTTCATTGCCGGTTGCTCAAACGGACGCTCCTCCGAAGAAAGAAGGGCTGAGCGTAAGGACCGCGTTGAGCTTCAGGGAGCAGGCGCCTCTTTCCCGGCACCGCTAATTACTGCAATGGCCGATGAATACAGGCAGATTACAAACCGCCGTGTAACGGTCAATTACCAGTCAATCGGCTCAGGAGGGGGTATACGTCAATTTGTTGAACAAACCATAATGTTCGGAATGAGCGAAGCATTCCTATCTGATGAAATAATGTCCGAAATTGAAAGCAAAACAGAAGGAAGAGCTTTTAATATGCCGGTCACCCTTGCTGATGTTGTTGTTACCTATAACATTCCGGGAATCGAAAAAGGTTTGGTTTTTGACGGAGAGCTGCTGGTAGATATTTACATGGAGAGGGTAACAAAATGGGACGATCCGAAAATAGCTGAGCTGAACCCGGGGAAAGATTTGCCTTCCTTGCCCATAACAGTTGTACATCGCTCCGACGGTTCGGGAACTACCAACCTTTTTACAAGCTACCTTAGCAGGGTGTCAGAAGAATGGAAATCAAAAATCGGCTATGGAACAAGTATAAACTGGCCTGCCGGCGTGGGGGGAAACGGTAATGAGGGGGTAGCCGGAGCCGTAATGAACACCCCGGGTGCCATAGGCTATAACAGCTTCTCATATGCATTGCTGAATGACATGTCTTTCGGATATATTGTCAACTCTTCCGGGAACACCATAAAACCAAGCTTCGAAGCAACCACTGAAGCTGCAGATATTAACCTGCCTGATGACACAAGGATACTTTTCACTAACACCCCCGCTCCGGAAGGTTACCCCATAGCAGGGTTTGCATGGATGCTTGTCTATGAGAACCTTGAGAAAAACAAAGCAGTAGGTAACCGGCAGCAGGCAGAAGAGCTTATTGAATTTATAATATGGAGCATAACCGATGGACAGGATTTTTCGGAGGAACTCGGCTATGCACGCTTGCCCGAGGCGGCAATCGAAAAAAATATAAATATGATAAAGCAAGTCAAATGGGAGGGAGAACCAATCGGAATGGAAATTTTGAAAAGCAATGAACTGATTTAAAAATATGTAATAAGCCAGGGAAGGATACTTCTTGCAGCAGCCCTTCCCTGCTTTTGCTTTATAAGTCAATTTACAGTGATTATGAAAGATAAACAGAAAGAGGGTATATCTAAAAAACCTCTCGGGATCATTTACCGGTGGCTAGGCGACAGGATTTTCTTTACACTGGCGTTCGCTCTGGGGTTGACAATTATTGTGCTTTCAGTTTCAATGGCATGGGTACTGAGCGATGAAAGCTCACTGGCCTTCAAAGAGTTCGGAATCGGAGGGTTCCTCACTGGAACAACATGGAATCCCGGTGTCGGTTTGAAATTTGGAGCCCTTCCGTTTATTCTCGGAACAATGGTGACAAGTGTTGCGGCACTTGCAATAGCATTTTTACCTGCAATAGCGATTGGGATTTTTATTGCCGAATATGCTCCAAAGTGGATTGGCAGCATAATTGACAACCTTATTCATTTGATAGCTGCAATTCCCAGCGTTGTGGTAGGAATATGGGGGATTTTTGCTTTCGCCCCCTGGATGCGTGAGAGTGTTTATATTCCTGTTTTTAACTGGACTGCAAACAACTGGCCCTCACTTTTACCTGTTTTGGGGAACCCCATGGGATACGGTATAGCCACAGCAACCATCATCCTTGCACTGATGATAATTCCTTTCACGACGGTTCTCACAAGGGATGCAATAAGCAAAGTCCCCCGGGAACAGCGCGAAGCGGCATGGGCACTGGGAGCAACCAGGTGGGAAGTTATAAGAATGGCCGTTCTGCCCTATGCAAGGGGCGGAATACTGGCGGGAGTAATGCTCTCCTTTGGACGGGCTATAGGTGAAACAATGGCCGTTGCCATGCTGATAGGAAACAAAAATACTCTTCCTTTTACAATTATAGGGCCTGCAGCCACTATGCCTTCAGTTATTATAAACGAATTCCGCGAAGCCGTTGGAAGCCTTCATGTTTCGAGCCTGATGGGCATTGGACTGGTACTGTTTGTGATCTCGCTTACCGTTAACCTTATTGCTGCTTATATAACCAGAAAACTTTCAGCTACAGGAGGGCAACTTGTATGAAGAATTTTTCTGAACATAAAACCCTGTGGCAGCGCAACTTATGGGACCGCTTCATGGTAGCTCTCTTAACCTTCAGTACCATTATGGTTATGTTGCCGCTGCTGATTATCATAGGCTATGTTGTTGTTAACGGCATAAGTGCGTTAAACTGGGATCTTTTCACACAGGAGCTGGGGTCGCCGGCACGTGCGATGCAGGGCAAGTCCACCGGCCTGATACACACAATGCTGGGCACTGCAGTTGTTGATCTTCTGGCAATTATAATAGCAGCTCCCGTTGGACTGGGGGCGGGAATTATGCTGTCGGAATACCCCGATCACAAGCTGAATCCAATCCTCAGGGTCATAAATGACACGCTGAACGGAATGCCCGCCATTCTTAAGGGACTGCTTGCATTTGCACTGATAGTTAAGCCTATGGGTACATTTTCGGGTCTTTCGGGGGGCTTTGCACTTGCCTTTGTAATGATCCCCATAATTGCAAGATCAACTGAAAGCGCCCTGATGAGTATCCCCTGGTCAATACGGGAGGCGGGACTGGCAATCGGATTACCGCGCTGGCGGGTCGTGCTTTCAACCGTTATGCCGGCAGCGCGGACAGGACTGGTAACGGGGTTTCTTATCGCTTTTGCACGTGCCGCAGGCGAGGCGGCGCCGTTAATGTTCACATCTTTCGGAAACAACTATCTTCCAAATCACTGGACCGGTATGATACTCGGACCGGTCGACACATTACCCCAAAGACTTTACAGCCTGGCCATCAGTCCATACAAGGAATGGCACGAACTGGGCTGGGCCGCCGGTATAGTATTACTGGGGTTTGTTGTAACACTATTCATAATTGCACGGATGCTCACAAGGGAAAAAAATTACGATTAACGAAATATAACATATGGATATAATGCTTAAAAACAAAAAGTTAGCCGGAGCCGTAGTATCTGAAAAAACAAACATACCAAACAAAAAAATCGAGGAAAACGGGCTTCCCGGCATCAGAATGGAATCAAGGGATCTGACGGTAAAATACGGTACTGTAACAGGTGTGAAAAATATATCATTGCCGATCTGCAATGAGAAGGTAACGGCTCTTATAGGCCCCTCAGGGTGCGGAAAAACAACCTTTCTGCGCTCGCTTAACAGGATGCATGACATTACAAGGAACGCAACTGTGAGCGGTGAAGTGCTGCTGGACGGCAGAAACATTTATCACCCCAAAGTAAATCCGGTGGATATAAGACGAAAAGTTGGCATTATTTTCCAAAAGCCAACCCCTTTCCCCACAATGTCGATCTTCAACAATGTGGTTGCAGGACTGAAGCTTGTGGGTATCAAAAACAAAAAACTTTTGAATGAAGTTTGTGAAAGAGCTTTGAAACAGGCGGCTTTGTTCGATGAGGTTAAAGACAGGCTTAACAGTCCGGGCGGAAGCCTTTCGGGCGGTCAGCAACAGAGACTTTCAATTGCCAGGGCGCTGGCAATTGAGCCTGAAGTTATACTGATGGATGAGCCCACCAGCTCCCTGGATCCTCAGTCGTCATCAAAAATCGAAGACCTTATTCACGAGCTGAAAAAAAATTACGCTATAGTTATTGTAACCCACAATTTGCAGCAAGCCGGCAGGGTAAGCGACAATACGGGATTTTTTTACCTCGGCGAGCTTGTGGAATTCGGGGAAACGGAAAAAATCTATACAAACCCGGCAAACAAACGGACAGAGGAATATCTTACAGGAAAATTCGGGTAATTTATTAATAAAATCAATTATTTTACCGGTTTAAAATTTATGAAGATGAGCGTTAAAAAGAACACCGCGATACAAAATATGCGCAAAGACGTTGAAATAATGTCTGAGCTTATCCTGGGCCAGCTCAGGGAACTTGACAATTTGCTGACTTCAGGAGAGCTTTGCATGGAGAGTGAGAAAAAGAAAAAATTCCGGGAAACCGAAAAAACAATAGATGAATACGAAATAAAAATAAGCGATGAATTCATCAATATTATAAGCCTGCACAAGCCAGTTGCATCGGAGCTGAGGATGGTGATAGCCTGCTACAGGCTTTCCATAAACCTCGAGCGGATAGGCGACATGGCACTTAAGATCTTGAGAATACTGCTGGAGATAAAACAACATCCCAACATAAAGGACTTTATTGACGAGATATCCAACATGCTTACATTGACCAATAATATGGTTGAAAAATCGATCCTCTCATTGTTCAACAATGATATTGAATATGCTATATGGACACTGAAGAACGATGATATAATAGATGAGATAAACAAAAAAATGATTAAAAAAATCATAAAAAAGAACAGGGGGCAGCTCAGTGATTCACAAACATTGAGTAATTTTATTAATATAAAAATCATCGTGTCAAATATCGAAAGAATGGCGGATCAGGCCACAAACATTGCCGAGGCATCAATCTACTATTTAAAAGGGGAGGATATAAGGCATTCGGATATCACAAGCGTTGAATCCGAACTGGAAAAGCCTTCATCAGATAAAAATGAATAAATTATGGCTATAAAAATTCTGGTTGTAGACGACGAAGAAGATCTTTGCGAAATACTTCAGTTCAACCTCGAAGGGGAAGGTTTTGAAGTGGACGTGGCTTTTTCTGCCGAGGATGCGCTGAAAAAAAACCTTAAAGCCTACCAGCTTATTCTGCTTGACGTAATGATGGGCAAAATATCAGGCTTCAAGCTGGCAAGGATAATAAGACAGGAAATGAAGCTCACCGTTCCGATTTTATTTATAACCGCAAAAGAGGGCGAGGAGAACACCCTGACCGGTTTCAGTCTGGGAGCGGACGACTATATTGTAAAACCTTTCGGGGTTAAGGAAGTTATAGCAAGGGTGAAGGCGGTTATCCAGCGGGCGGGAATCAAATCGGCTTATTCAGAGAAAAAACTGAATATAAAGGGGATGGAACTTGATGTGGAACGAAAAAGACTAACAATTGAGGATAAAACAATCAACCTGAGCAGAAAGGAATTTGAGATACTCTACCTGCTGATGGATAACAGTGAGAGGATATTTTCAAGAGAGGAGATACTCGACAGAATATGGAGTGACGATGTGGTGGTAAATAACAGAACGGTGGATGTGCATATAACCAGGTTGAGAAAAAAGCTGGGCGGGCATGGAAAGTTGATCTGCAGCAGGGCAGGTTACGGTTATTTTTTCTCGGAGAACAACTCATAAATCCCTTTATGTAAACTGTTCTGTTTTGTTTTCAAGTTGTCTCCGGTTATAGTGGGCTAATACAAAAGAGAGTTTTGCTAAAAAGAAATATTACAAAATATTGAATCAGATGTACAAAAAACAGCTTTTCTTTTACTTTTTCCTTGTTTTCGCAGCTTTTACAATAGCCGTTTCAGTTTTGCAATACAACAGAGAAACCGAGCATAATACGGAGAAGCTCAACAGCAACCTTGAAAGTTATACTGATATTGTCAGCAACTATATCCGGCAAAATTCAATCCACCAAAAAGGTGATTACACTCTCCTTGATTCTGTTTACACAATTCTGGGGAATGAAAACCTCAGGGTAACAGTAATAGATATCAATGGGAAAGTATTGTACGACAGCGACGTTCAAGACCCCTCCCTAATGGAGAATCACCTGGAACGCCCCGAAATCCAGGAGGCCTTTTACAGTGAATTCGGGACCGATATCCGCGAGTCCGCCACAACTGCCACACCCTTCTATTATTACGCGAAAAAATACCCGGACTTTTACGTAAGAACTGCAATTGACTATGATATGGATGTCAAATCTTTCCTGGAGGCCGAAAAGATGTTTTTTGTATTCATTATTATACTTTTTTTTATAATGACTCTTCTTCTTGTTTACATTTCCGGGAAATTCGGCAAAACACTTTCAAAACTGAAGGATTTCGCACTAAAAGCGGCAAAGGATGAAAGAATTGACCCAAATATGGAATTTCCGGACAATGAGCTTGGGATAATCAGCAAACAGATAGTCAATATCTACGACAATCTGAAAAAAACCAGGGATGATATAAGCATGGAAAAGGAAAAGCTTATAAGACACCTCTACATCTCAAGGGAAGGGATCGCCATTTTTTCCCCGCAAAAGAAAAAAATCCTCTCCAACAGTCTTTTTATTCAGAATATCAACTTTATATCCGACAAACCCTCCCTTAATCCCGAGCAGGTATTTAATATCGAAGAGTTCAGGGAAATAAATTCTTTTATTGAAAAATATCTTGAACAGGAAATTGCTTTTCTGCAAACCGAGCTGCCGGCAAAATATTTCTTAATAAACAAAAGGGGGAAATATTTTTCAGTGCATGTAATTATCTTTTCCGACAAGACTTTTGAAATTTCAGTGAATGATGTTACATCCTCGGAGCAGGAAAAAAAAATAAAACAACAGCTCACCGGCAATATTGCCCACGAGTTAAGAACACCGGTAAGCTCCATAAAAGGCTACCTGGAAACGGTAACAGGCACGAAAGAGCTTGACAGTGAAAAAAAATCCGCCTTTATTGAAAAAGCCTATAAACAAACATTGAGATTGTCTGAGCTCATCTCCGACATATCTGTCCTGAACCGCATCGAAGAGGGTGCTGTAACGGTTGACAATAAAAAAATCAAAATAAAGGAGATTGTCGATGAGATAACCGGCAGCCTGGAGCAAAAATTCAGGGAAAAAAACATTTCGGTAAACCCTCAGATAAGCAAAAAAATAAATATAGAAGGCAACTATTCACTGATTTATTCAGTTTTTCAGAATCTTTTTGAAAATACCATAGTCCACGCCGGAGAGAACATTTCAGCAGGAGTGAAATGTTATTTTGAAGATGAGAATTACTATTATTTTTCTTATTATGATACCGGTGCCGGTATTCCCGAAAAACATATCGACAGGGTTTTTGAACGTTTCTACAGGGTTGACAAGGGGCGCAGCAGGAAATCGGGGGGAACTGGCCTTGGACTGGCTATAATAAAAAATGCCGTGCTTTTCCACGGAGGGGATATATCGGTAAAAAACCGGGACGGAGGAGGTGTTGAATTTTTCTTTTCTCTTAGAAAAACTGCAGGTTAACAAGCTTGTGGCTACAAAGCACATGAGAAGCACAGGTAATAACAGAAGGTAATTAAAATTTCATTTGCTGGATCCTTACTGCATTGAAAATTGCTGCAAGTGCAACTCCCATATCGGCAAAAACGGCTCCCCACATTGTAGCAATACCCAATGCACCGAGTGTAAGGAAAACAAGCTTGACGGCAAAAACAAGGAAAATGTTTTGCCATACTATCCGGCTTGTTGAACGCGCAATCCTCACAGCCCGCTCTATGGCAGAGGGCCGGTCTGTCTGTATAACAACATCGGCATTCTCAATGGCAAGATCACTTCCCATTGCTCCCATAGCTATACCCACATCGGAAACTGAAATGGAAGGGGCATCATTTATCCCGTCGCCGGCAAAAGCTACAAACCCTTTTCCCCGGTCAACAAATTTTCTAACAATAGAAAGCTTCTCTTCGGGAAGAAGATCCCCGTAAGCCTGGTCTATACCTGTTTCCCGGGCTACAGCCGAAGTTATTGCCTGCGAGTCGCCCGAGAGTATCACCGTTTGCCTGACACCTAAACTTTTTAAGGCACTTACCGAATCACGGCTGTCATCCTTTACCTGGTCAGCTATAACAAAATAACCGGCATATCTTCCTTCAATAGCAATGTATATGACAGTATAGGGTGTGGAGGGAATTTCATTTTCAATATTGAGGTCAAATTTTTTCATCATCTTTTCATTGCCGGCCACTACATCTTTGCCGTTTACCGTTCCCTTTATCCCCAGGCCGGGAAACTCCTCCACATCCACCACCTTTGTAATCTCCCCGCCGGAATCTGCAAACCCGGCAATGGCTCTCGCCGCAGGATGGGTTGAGCACCCCTCAAGTGCCGCAGCAAGCTGAAGCGCTTCGCTTTCCTCAAAACCCTCTATTTTGTATTCACGCACCATGAACACCCCTTTTGTAAGTGTACCGGTTTTATCTATAAGAAGCGTATGAAGTTTTTTGAGCCGGTCAATAAAGTCGGCCCCTTTGTAAAGTATGCCGTTTTTAGCAGCCGCGCCTATGCCCCCGAAATAACCCAGGGGTATTGAGACATAGAGGGCGCACGGACAGGCAATGACAAGAAAGACAAGTGCACGGTAGAGCCAGATATTGAAACTGTAGCTTCCGGAGGCAACCCATGGCACAAAAATTATAAGTGCGGCCATGGCCATAACAAAGGGAGTGTAATACCTTGCAAAGCGGCGCATAAACCTTTCTGTAGGGGCTTTTCTTTTGTTTGCCTCTTCAACAAGCCTTATAATCCTCGAATATGAACTTTCTTCATATATCTTTGTGGTCTTAATTTTCAAAGGCTCACCCAGGTTTATCGACCCGGCAAGCGCGGCATCACCCCTGGATAAAACTGACGGGGTGCTCTCCCCGGTAAGTGCGGATGTGTCAATTGTTGCGCTTTCAGTTATCATCTCCCCGTCAAGGGGTATTTTTTCACCCTTTCTCACATACACCAATTCCCCCGGCTTTACCTGACGGGGATCAGTTTCAGTCCACTTCCCCCCTCTTCTTACTACAGCCTTTAGTGGCCTCATATCAAGCAAAGACCTGATACTGCTTTTTGCCCTGTTAACGGCATTTTCCTGCAACAGCTCGCCTACCTCATAGAACAGCATTACAGCCACCGCCTCTGCATACTCTCCAATGGCAAAAGCCCCCAGGGTGGCAACAGACATCAAAAAAAACTCATTGGAGAAGCTGAATCTCAACATTTCGCGCAAAGCATTGGTCAATACCCCCCTTGCCACTATGATATAAGCTGCAGCAAACCAGACAAGGCTGAGAGGACCGGTAAAGAAACCGGCTCCTGTATAATTCAGGATAATGCCTGCAACCGCCAGAGTGGCAGAGGCGGCTACAGGCAAATATTTGTTTTTCACAACAATGCGCATAATTTATTTGTATTTCAAAAAAGGGCTCAGTGACGGTGACCGGCTTCCGGTGAAGGAGCCTCCCTTTCTCTTTCAAACACTCTGGCGCCTTTGCGGTATGTTTCCATGATCTCCCCGCAGCGGAGCATAGCATCGCCGAAATAGGGGTTCAGTATCTCCTCGCTGTCACTGAGCCAGTCAGCCCCCTCATCATCGAAAGCCATAGGGCAATGCATCCTGTAAACTCTCTCAATTTCAAAACCGAAGTACTCAACCGCATCTATCATATATTGTGAAAGATGCTCAAAATGCATACGCTGCTCTTCCAGATCACCGGCAACCTCAATATTGCCTGCAGCACCGGTCAGACCCTCCAGCAACTCCATCCATTTGTGGTGAGGCTCATCTTCGAGCAGTGCCATATCGACCTCTGATAGTGCGGTTTTGAGACTTGCCGAAAAGGAGGCGGCTTTTTCGGGATCTGATTCGACCAGCGCATTTTTCACCTCAAAGTATTCCTTTGCCGCATCGGTTAACTGACTTACAAAAGCGTCAGGCACATCAAAGGTTTTTACCGGAGGCGGGGTCATCATACTGTAATCACCGTTCAGCTGCGCCGAAGCATCAACCGTGAATACACCGTTTGTTACGATCCGCTCCCCTTCATCAAGTCCGCTTTCAACCAGGTAACTGTC
>PWHJ01000133.1 GCA_003554865.1 Bacteroidota bacterium
GTGCTTTCGAACACGAGGTCTTTGGTCCCCTGCTGCAGCGTCTTGGGATAGACAGTTCCCGGGATTTACTGGTTTTTGGGGCCATCGCGCTGATCGGGATATTTCTGGTTAAAAACGCCTACATTGTTTTTTACCGCTTCATCGAAGCCCGATTCATATTTTCGCGCCGCTACACCTTCAGCCACCGGCTGATGCGGGCTTACATGCAGGCTCCCTATACCTTTTACCTGCAACGAAACACTTCCGAGCTGATCCGTAATATAACGGCGGAGGTCAACCTGCTGATCAACCAGGTGCTGAATCCCACCATGAAAATTGGGAAGGAAGGTGTAATGTCATTGGGGATTGTAATCTTCCTGGTAGCCATGGAACCCCTGATCACATTGTTTGTGCTGATTGTGATGGGCGGCATGGCCGGGGGCTTTCTGTTTTTCACCCAGCGCAGGCTGAAAAGGTACGGTGTGGAAGAGCAGCGGTGCCGAAAAGAGATGATCAAGCAGGCCAATCAAGGGTTTGGTGGGATCAAGGATGCCAGGGTGCTTAACCGGGAGGAAGAGTTCATCGAAGCCTTCCGCAAAGAGGCCTTCCGGTCAAGCCGGCTGTTGTACATCAAAAAATTCATCTCCGAAGTGCCCAGGCCTGTTATTGAAACCATGGCCGTAATTGCCATTATGGCAATCGCATTAATTATGCACCTTCAGGGGCGTCCGGTGGCCGATATCATTCCGGTGATCGCCCTGTTTGGGGTGGCCCTGGTACGCCTGATGCCTTCGATGCAGATCATGACCCACATGCTCACCAACCTTCGGTATAACATTGTATCGGTAAACCCCATTTACGATGACCTCACAACCCTGAAGGATTTCGGGAAACAGCTCCGGGACGACAGGGGAAAGGAGAAGCGGGTTGAACTAACGGAGTCCATTTCCATCAAAGACCTGCATTATCACTATCCTGAAAGCCGGGAACAGGCCCTGAACGGGGTAAGCCTGGAGATTCCCCGTGGGAAGGCTGTCGCATTTGTAGGGGCGTCCGGGGCTGGCAAAACCACCATCGTGGATGTACTGCTGGGTCTGCTGGAACCCCAGAAAGGGGAGATCCGGGTGGATGGCAAAAACATATTTGAAAGCATTTCCGCATGGCAGCGGAATATTGGCTACATTCCCCAGTTCATCTATCTGAGCGACGATACCCTTAGGCGGAATATTGCCTTTGGCCTGCCGGACAAAGACATTGATGAAGAGCGGATTCAGCGGGCCGTGGAACTGGCCCGGCTCGGTGACCTGGTGAGTCGGCTTCCGGACGGGCTGGACGCAGTGATCGGCGAGCGGGGCACCCGTCTTTCCGGCGGACAGCGACAACGCATCGGCATCGCACGGGCCCTCTATCACGACCCCCAGGTACTGGTCATGGATGAGGCCACCTCGGCCCTGGACAACATCACGGAACAGCAAATCATCCGGGCCATTGATGCCCTGAAAGGCGACCGCACCATCATCATGATCGCCCACCGCCTGACCACCGTGATGAACTGTGATACCTTGTACCTGATGGATAACGGAAGGATTGAGGATTCCGGGACATATGCTGAGCTGCTGGAGCGGAACCCCGGGTTCCGGGAGATGGCCGGGGACCAGAATTACAATAATAGAACCTAACGGTTTGCAATAAGAGTTTATCTGCACTTCAATGTGTAACTAAAATATACTTTACCATGTAATCCCCATAATTATTAAATGAAAAACATAGCACATAAAATATATATACTTCTTAAATACCTAATACATTATCGCAACCGAAAAAAGGTTCGTATGTATCTCCCAAGAGAGTTGGGTGTGGCAGGGTTCTTTCATAAACTGAATACACTGAATGTAGACTACATTGTCCTAAGGTGGTTTGATGATTTACCCAATGTAAAACCAAATGAGGATATTGATATGCTGGTAGACGATGGGGATTTGGAGAAAACCAGGGCATTATTGAAAGGCCTTAGTTTAACAGGGGAAATACCTTGTGATATTTATTCATGTGGGGGATTACCAGGCTCTGATTTCAGGGGTCTCCCTTATTTTCCTGTCAAAAAAGCAAATGAAGTTTTAAGAGGATCGCTCATTAATCAAAATGGTGTAAAAGTTCCATCCGATTTTTACCATTTGCTTACTATGATTTACCATATTTTATACCACAAGGGGTTTAATTCCGGCATTGCCTCTTTATATAAAGCAGACACTTCTTACCCAGCACCTGACCACGATTACGAAGAAGTTCTAACCAACATTGCTCAAAAAGCAAACTTATGTTTGCCCGAAATGACTCTTGAGAACCTTGAGTCTTTTTTGTCAGAACAGGGTTGGGTGCCAGAGGCTGACACCTTAAAAAAACTGTCCAAACGAAATAACTGGATAAAAAAGCATTATTTCGACTCAGAACAAGAACTTGACCCTCACCTTAAGGGCTTCGGGGTTTTCATTATCAGAGAAAAAGGCCTTCAGCACCTTGAGCAGATAAAAAAGATTGTTTGGGAACAGGGGTTTACTCTTGTATTTGAAAAGCCAATCAACGCTTCCAAAATGTCAGATGCAGCGGAAAGCATCAGAGGAGGGAATTGGAATAAAGGGCCATGGCCAAAATCCGGGGGACTTCCGGCTTATGTTTTGGCAGTCAATGATTGCAGTATTATTGACCCTGCACCACATATAAAACAAAATCACCCGGGTATTACTAATGCGAGGGTTTATTTAACTAAAAATAAAATTCGTCATATTGTTAACAAGCAACACAGGAAAGCTAATCAATTTAATGTTGTTCATTCAGCAGATAATGCCGTTGAATCGTTTCTTTATGCTGAATTATTGTTCCCGGAAGAGATCGGGAGGATTAAAACTTTGATACAAAAAGAATTCGATGGCTTTAAAACGCCCTATCCTGTGGTTAAATCTTTGAGCAATCATGCAAGGAGGGCCAAAATTGAATTAGTGAGGTACAACAATAGTTACGCAATATGTAAGACTTTTAAACCGGGAAGAGAAAGGTTTTTAAGGCGTGAAATATTAGCCAGAGAGCTGAGTGGGTCACTAAGTCATATTATGGATATAATTGAGGAGGGCCCCAATTATATTATCACAAAGTATTACGAAAACAAATTACCAGAGAAATGTTTTGTCGGACCCTTCTTTTCAAATACAAGGTTTATCCCCCCCTTTGTTTTAAAAACACTCCGATCCACAATTCGTCACTACAGACAATACGGTTATGAGTGCATTGACCTGTCACCAAAAAATGTAATTCTTGATTCGGAGGGTTCGATAAAAGTATATGATTTTGAATTTTTACAGAAGTGGAATAAGAAGACATCATCGTTAAAAGGCAGTTTTGCTTTTACCCCTGTGCCCTCAGACTTTAAAGGAGACCTGCCCAGCCATAAAAACCACTATGATCCTTTTTTTAAAAACTGGTTCAAACTTACTGGTGTGCCAAGATTATTTTTAAGATATAATGTTCCATCGGGATTAATAATTACATCTCAACTTCTGTCTGCAACCCTGTTATCACTTTTATTTTTATTCGGCCATACACGTTCCTGTGTTAAAAAAACCATTCAAGGCCTAAAAACCAGACTAAGGTTATTCATTACAAGCAGCAATGTTTAACCCTCTCTGTTTTTCCTCGCTCAATTGCATTGAAAAATAATTTCACGTCGGAATCGTTCGGGGAAGGCTGCTTTTTCAAACCTCTTCAAAATTTGTAATGGACAAAGAATCTATGCCGTTTATATCTGTAATCATTCCAACTTTCAAAAGAGAGAAAGAATTAATTGCTGCCGTGAGGTCTGTTAAGGAACAAACCTATAAGAACTATGAATTAATCATCGTTGATGACGATATTCACGCATCACCTTCACCAGCAATTAGTGAGTTGCTATCAGATAACAAAAACTTCTATTATTATAAAAACAAGCGATCAAAAGGCGCTTGCGGGGCAAGGAACTCCGGTATAATTGTCGCAAAAGGGGAATACGTTGCCTTTTTAGACGACGACGACCAATGGCTTAAATCAAAACTTGAAACTCAAGTTCTGGAATTAAAAAAACTTGATAAAAGCTCTCTTGGGTTGCTTGGAGGTGGGTTTATGATAGAAGAAAGCAATAAAAACCATGAAATAACAAAAGGATTGAGCGGAAATGTATATGAGTCTTTACTTGTAAAAAACAATCGTGCCCCAAAGTTGTCCACTGCGCTAATCCCCAAAAACGTCTTAATTGAAGTTGGTATGTTTGACGAAACCCTTCCTGCAAGACAAGACTACGACCTATATTTACGCCTTGCTCGTAAATATCTATTTTATCATCAAGCGAAGATTATGGCAATTTGTAATCGGGACAGAACCGACAGGATTTCTGCAAATTACGCCAAAAGAGCGGAAGCCTATCAGGTTCTTTTTGATAAATACAAAAATGAACTTGTTCAACGACCAAAAGCATTGAAAAAATATACTGAGAAACATGCCGCAGTTGAAATGTTGGCTGGGAACTACTGGTCTTCAATAAAAAGAATTACTGCAAATGCCTCCCTGTTACCGTTATTTTTAAGACTGGGGTTGTTTTTTAGATCAACCCTGATATTCTCCTATGTTTTCATCCAAAAGACACTTTTTCAAAAAACTCCATAATTTCAAAAATAATCTTACCTCGAATGCATTCACTGATTTGTTGTCTTGATAAAGAGTTCCCCCCCAGCCACTCCTTCGTGGACGGAATGCTTGTTGATACACTATCCAAAGAAAGTAACATTGACACTAAACTAATTACATCTAAACCTGGCGACATATTTACTAAGGGGGTATTGAGGTACAACGGTGTTCTTTGCCTCGCAGTTCTTTGGAAGAGAAGAAACCTGGGTCGTTATCTGAATTTTTTTAACCTGATTGCATGCCTCAAAAGAGCTGTCAAAGCAAAAGGTAAAGAAAAGCAGTCAACCATTCTTTTTGTTAGAAATGACCCCATACTTCTGCTAGCAGCCGCATGCATGAAACACAAAGTGGATAGGCTGATTTTTCAAAGTAGCTTTCCCCACGAGAAGTATAGCGGACACATCGTCAAACGATCTGTGGCAAAACTCCTTTTTTCCTTTTCAAGAAACAAGGTAGATGCCATTACCGCAGTCAGTCCTTTAGGAATGGCAAGAACCAGCAAGCTTTTTCCTAAAGCAAGACACCGTTTGGTTATCCCTTTGTTGTCAGACATCAACAAATTTTTTCCTTCAGCCAATGACGATATTGGGGAAAATCTCGGTTTTATTTTTGTGGGAACCTTTTTTTCAGGATCAGAAATTGAAGTATTGATCCGGGGAATTGTCAAGGCGGCTACCCAAGGTGTATCTTGTAATTTCATTTTCATCGGGGGCACGAATAACGAACATGTCCGATTGGAAAAAATTCCAGGAGTCCTGGATCTTAAGAAAAAAGGGCAGTTGTCTTTTGTGGAAAAAATTCCCAGAAAAGAGGTTTTTGAATATTATAAGAAAGCGGATGTTGGTTTCAGCTTGTATTTCAAGACAGAAAAAGATGCAGAAA
>PWHJ01000003.1 GCA_003554865.1 Bacteroidota bacterium
AACGGCTACTTTGTACTGAGGCCTGACATACAACTCCGAACAAGAGAGCAACTATACTGGAACCCATTTTGTAGTGACATTACTGCTAATATCTTAAGGTTTACTGATTTTCTCGTGCCGGCATGAGAAAATCAGTAAACCTTAACTAATTTAAATAAAAATAAATATATTTGTATAAACGGCAATAAAATAACCACCCACAAATAAGGCCTGATTGATAGGGGGCAGGCCAATTTTTAATTCATGCAGGCTTTTGCAAACAAACTTAATCTACCTATGCATAATTTTAATTCCCGCTTTTTTTCTTTCATTTTAATCTCAATAATTTACTTTGCCTTTTTTTTATTTTCCCCCCTGCAAGCACAAAAAAAGGCGGAATACGGCATAAGGCAGAGGGACCGCCTTGAAGCTCTTTCTTCTGAGTTACGAGCTATGCAAAGAAACGAAAAAATAAAGGCCCACATTTATGCCATGGAAAAAGGCATTCCAATCAAAAAAGTATTCGATGACGAAACAATATGGTATCTTGAATATATAGACCAAAAAGGCTTCCCCGTTTACATAGCCGATAATGCCGCTGAAGCTGCTGTTACTGTAGGAACAGATAAGTTGCACCCCGGGGGAGAGATAGGAGTTGAGCTTGAGGATATGGGGATAGAGCTCACGGGAGAGGGCTTTTATGCAGCTATGTGGGAAACCCGAGAATCCGATACAAACAATGTTGAAACATCAGGTCGTATTAAAGTTATAGAACCCGAAGATAATCGACGCGGATCAGGAGATCACGCCACTGCAGTTGCGTGTAATATTGCCGCTGCCGGAATATATCCTCCGGCAAAAGGTATGGCTTACAAGGCAGAAGTTCATACCGGAAACACAAGGGGGGATTGGCTTGCCAAAATGGTTGATGCTGCCAGTGAAGGTTTATTGATTTCTAATTGTTCTTTTGGTCAACGTCTTGGATGGACTATTCAGGACGGCAGTTGGTACTGGGCAGGTGATCCGGGTGCGGACGAGGATTACAGGTTTGGTTTTTACACATCTGAAAGAAGCAAGCCTTTGGATCAGATGACTTTTGATGCACCTTATTACCTGCCTGTTTGGTCGGCTGGTAATTTCAGAACTGGTGATGGGGATGGTACAAAGGAACCCAATGGCCCGTGGGATTGTATGGGACCAGAAAAAATTGCAAAGAATGTTCTCGCCGTTGGTAATGTTCACAAGATCCCGGAAGGGTACACCGGTCCTGAGGATGTAGTATTGAGGGAGTCCAGCTCTGCCGGACCTTCAGATGATGGACGGGTGAAACCTGATCTGGTTGCCCCTGGCACCAATATTTTATCATGTGGTCTTGAGGGAGATTATCGTGAGAGAAGCGGAACTTCCAGATCCGCTCCTATTACTGCCGGATCTTTGCTGCTATTACAACAACTTCATTACGAGATGTATGGAGGGCCTATGAGAGCAGCCACTTTGAAAGGCCTTGCCATTCATACCACTTATCCGGCGGGGCGCAATCGGGGGCCCGATTTTGAGTTTGGGTGGGGGCTGCTTAATGTTGCCGGTGCCGCTGAAGTTCTTATTGGAGATGACAGGGTGAATAATTTTGTTAAAGAGCTTACACTTGAAGAAAACGAGGTTTACGAATTTGAGTTTTTTGCCCGTGGCAACGAAGATATTACTGCTACCATATCTTGGACAGATCCTCCTGGAGAACCTGTCTCTCCGCCGGAGATCGATCCCCCCGATCTGATGCTTGTAAATGACCTTGATATAAGAATTTATGATGAGCTTGGGAATGTTTATTATCCCTGGATACTTGAGCCTGATGAATTGCCCCTGGATCCTTCCAACCCGCCCTTAGTGGCAACAAGGGGTGATAATTACAGAGATAATGTTGAAAAGTTACTTATTGAAAATCCCCAGCCCAGGAAGTATAGAGTTGAAGTTAGCCATAAAAATTCACTTGAGAACGGGCACCAGGATTTTTCTCTTATATTGAGCACAGATGGCCTGCCTTTGGATGAAGAGTACCTTTACTGGGTTGGTGGCAGCGGCAACTGGGATGACCCGTCAAACTGGTCATCTGTTTCGGGCGGTGAGTCTGCAGGGTTCATTCCTGATACTCAGACAACTGTTATATTTGATGAGAATTCCTTTGAAGAGAGAGACCAGGCAATCAGCTTAAACTCAGATGCTGAGTGTTACAATTTTTTATGGTACGATGAAAATATGCACCTAATTGACTTTATTGATGATGCTCACCTTGAGGTTTACAATTCTTTTGACATACAATCAGACAGCCTTCTTTTTTCAGATTCTGGAGGTGTAATATTTAAAGGTGAAGAGGGTCAGATTAGTATGGGTGATCTTCATGAGGGTACGGCTGTTTTCAGGTTCAGTAACGATAACGGTTCATGGGAAATGATATCTGATGTTCGTATTGCTAAGCTGATCATGGAATCGGGAAGTTTGGATGCTTCACAAATATTAATGGATGTAAAAGAAGTTTTTGTTGAAACGCTTGAAGACAATGATGTTGTTGAGATTGATTTTACATCTTCCGCTGTCGGAGGATTGCATTCCTTCCTTATAGAAAGGGGAATAGCAGAGATTGATTTTTCCGGATCTGTACTTGAGTTTATGCCCGGGGAAGGAGAAGAAGGCTTTTTTACAGCTGATGGGCTTGATTTAAATGAGCTTGTTGTCAACAATGGTATTTTGACAGCTGATGGTGACAATTCATTTGAATATATAACAAGTTTTGCCTCCTTGGTTATGACGGGGAGCAACAATATCGGCTACCTTGATTTGAAGCCCGGGTCTGAGTTATATCTCAAAGAGGAGTCGGTACAGAATGTTAACGCTGGCATGTCAATTGAGAGCACCCATGATTCGATGGTGTTAATACATTCCACCTCAGAGGAGCCTGCTTTATTGTCGGTTAATCATCACAAGAAATATTGCTTTGACTATATTCATGTTTACAATGTTGAAGCAACAGGAGAGGCAACGCTTGTTGCCGAAGATAACAGCATTATGGAGGGCATCACTCAGGGGTGGTATCATGATAGTTGTGATAATGTTCTCTTTGTTGAATTTGATGTTCAATACCCCTGTGAAGATTCCCGCACAGACTTTATTGATCAGAGCACGGGTAATCCGCAAAGCTGGTTATGGCATTTTGGTGACCCGCAAAACTCTCAGTCGGAAGAACAAAACCCTCATTTCACATATGAAGAAGCTGGATTGTACACTGTTTTACTGGAGGTTGAAGGCCCTGAGGATACCAAAAGTCGCGGGAGGGAAATAGAAATTATAGAAAACACCATTGGGGTAACCAGAATTTTAGTGTCCGAAAAAATAATATATAGAGCAAACAGGGATGCGTTGGAATATCAGTGGTTCTTTGACGGGGAGCCTATTTCCGGTGCCACATCCCGTACTTTTGAGAATGAAGAGGGACTAACAGGCAGGTTCAATGTAATGGTAATAGATGATAAATGCAACAGGTTTTCGGATGATCTTTTGGTCAAGACATCTGATTTGAATCAAATAGATATTTATCCCGATCCTTTTGATGAGGATATATTTGTTGAACTAGTCGGTCCCTGGATGGGCTCTTTCATGATAGAGGTTGTCTCAGAAGAGGGGGAAATTGTTTTTTCAAATCAATACACCAAAACATCTGAAGAATATTTGGTTACCATCCCTTCAGAAGCTTATTTACCTGGAGAATATTATGTAAGTGTTATATTTGAAGATAGTGAGTATGAAGAAATGATAGTCAAGGAAAAGGAACCTGGTTTATATATTTATCCCAATCCTTTCGAAGACAATTTAAATGTTCTTTTAATTGGCGAAGAGATGGGTGATTTCCTGGTAGAAATTGTAACGATTTCTGGAAAGACCGTTTTTTCCCGTGAATACAACAAAACATCATATGAGCATTTGGTTACTGTTCCTGCAGCGCAGTATTCTTCGGGTATCTACGTGGTTCGGGTTAAAATAGGCGAAAGCCGGCAAGTAGAAAGGGCAGTTAAAAGATAAATGGATTGGCGAGGTTTTGATCAATATTTGAAAAAGTTCAAAAATCATATTAAAAAATAAGGGGGGGGGGGAACTGATATTTTTACTCTTTTTTGTGTTTTACGAAAACAATTTCCTTGTCAGTTTTTTTGGTTTTCACTATATGAAAAGGCTGAGTTTCGTCCATTGTTACCAATTCATCAGGCTCCGGGGTTACAACTTTTCTTTCAACTATTACCTTGCATCCTTTTGCATATATATTTTCAATACTCACACTGTATCCCCCGGTAGGTATGTATCCCATAAAAACAGCCAGAACCATCTCTTTTTCAAAATTGACTTCAGGTAAGTCTGGCTTGGGAATTCTTGTTTTAAAAACTACATTCCATAAACTATCAAGTTTTTCTATATCTTTTATGACCATATTAATCGGTTCTTCGATTCTTCCGTGTCCGCCTTTTGCAATTGTTTCAAATTCAAATATTTCTTTTTCATCTTCTCCGAAAGTACCAGAAATCCCTGAAAATCCCCCAAACATAGTTATAATAATAATTATAAGCCCTTTTTTACAAAAAATTGTCATTGGATTTTTATTAATGTGTTTCTGATAAAATATTTAATTTGAAGTCAATAAAATAACTTTTTTAAAACATTAATATTATGCAAGTTGATGTAATTTTTTTCAAAAACCAGGGTCGAAAAGCATTATAATACTCAGTATTGAATTATCAAGCATATATTTACCGGCCGAGTTTTTATTATATCGAACTTTTTTAAAAGTTTACATACATTGTAATGTTATACCCCCGGATAAGCTTATTTGAGAGCTTATTGATTACAAATTCCTTTTCTAATGTTTTATCAGTTCCTTCGTCTTTATAACTTAAAGTGGCTTAAATGGTTAGTTAAGCAAGGATGAAAACAACATCTTAATTTTTCAGTGTAAAATTATTGAAAAAAAATATTAAAAATTCTTTTTGTGTTTTACACAATTTTTATGCAAAATTATCCTGAATGGATGTACTGAACTTATTTGTTTTATTTTGGTTCTGTTTTTTTCTTAGGGATTATATTTTGCAAAACGTCAAATATTAAGAATCGTACATATAAAGCTAAATTTTTAAACAAAAAAATATGAATTTTTTAGATTGTAGCGTATTTAATGATCAAATTATCAAACTTAAAGATAAGAGTTATGCTTGGATTTATTCTCCCGGCATAGCTGCAGTTTTGATTTTTGTTTTCCTTTTCGTTTGCCCCTCAGTTGCAACAGTGTACGCTGGTGATAAAACTGTTGATTCTAACCCTGTTAAAGCAAAAGTTGCGGATTTCTATTTTCCGGAGCGTGGTTTTGATAACTGGAAACGGGTAAGCCCGCAGGAAGTTGGAATGGATCCGGAGCTAATAGAAGAGGCGATTGAGTATAGTGAAAACAATCCTACTTCAATACCACCTCAGGCCGAGTTGGCTAT
>PWHJ01000105.1 GCA_003554865.1 Bacteroidota bacterium
CAGGCAAGGTCACTCTCGTAAGCATCCAGCTCTATCCAGAGGTTATCGGTAGGCCCGACACGAAACAGCACTTCTCCGGCACCCACATAATCACCTTCGGTAACAAGTCTTTCAGTTACAACACCGGCTGAGGAAGCATGAATATCAAACTTCTGGCGTACCTCTCCCCTTTTTTCTATTTCATCTATCTGCTGATCACTCAGGTTCCAGCGTTTTAGCTTTTCCCTTGCAGAACGGTACAATTCCGGGTTTTTTTCACGCACTTTCAACGCTTCAAGCAACTCCTTCTGGGCCGTAACAAGTTCGGGCGAATAAACGGAAGCCAGCAGATCTCCGGCCAAAACTCTCTGTCCGCTATAATTTATATAAAGCGTTTCTAGCCTGCCGGCAAAATCGGATGTCTCATTGGTGAGCAAACGTTCATTGAACCTTACCTTGCCTGTAAGGTTCATATTCTTTTCAGCCCTTATCTTTTCCACCTCTGTTGTGTGAATATCTGCAACAGCCATTGCTTCAGGGCTCATTTCATAAACCATGGGATCGCGTTCTTCGTGATCCTCGGCTGCGGAAGCAGGAATAAGCTCCATCCCGCAAATGGGGCAATCTCCAGGTTCATCTTCCCTTATCTGTGGGTGCATAGAGCAGGTCCACTCCTGAACTTCAGCCTCCTGCTCATGACCTTCATGTTGTTCAGCCTGGTGCTCCTGACTTCTGTCTTCCGCCTGGTCACCGGCATTACCGCCAGTATACAGGCCTATGAGAAAACCTGACAATATTGCAGCTAACAAAACTACAGCCGGCAATATCCATTTGTGTTTAATTATTTTCATGGTAATTTATTTTTTAGTTTTTCAAATAATCTCTGTTGCAACAAAATAAAACTATTAAAAACCTTCCTCCGGGCCGGATCCGGCAAGATACTCCAACCTGGCGGCATAGCTGTTATGGTCGGTCAAAGCAACAGCCAGCTCCAGCCTGTATTGAAGCAACTGCTCGCGAACACGCAGCAGCTCTTCAAATGATGCGGCACCCCCCGAATAGTCAGACAACAATATTTCGATGGTCTGCTTTGCCAGATCAGTCTGGTTGCGATAAAGCTCCACCCTCCTTTCCGCATCCAGCAGGTCTGCCTTAACTTCTGAAAAAGAGACGTAAAGTTCATTTACAGTTTCCTCTTTTCTCTCAATAGCTGCATCTTTAAGCAAAGCCGCCTCTTTTTCCTTAGCCCTGTACTTTGACCGGTTAATCGGTATAGATATGGAGACCATAGGCATCAGCATATTATTCCCGTTCATAATCGTATTATCCGAGCTGGAAGAGGAAAACACCATATAGTTTACCCCTATCCCGAAGTCCGGCCTGCCTTCAAGCTTAGCAGTTCTAATACGCGATTCATAAGCATCGGCCTCTCTTCCGGCTTTTTTTACCAGAGGGTTTTCCTCTATACGGCTCTCTTGTGCCACCGCTTTATCTGCAAGTGAGGTGTCTGCAGCCAGCGTATCAGGTAAGCTGACTTCCTTTTTGGCCGGCCTGTTCAGCAGCCGGTTAAATTCCGCTCTTTTTGGGGCCCTTGACTCCTTCAGTTTCTCAATTCTGTTTTTAAGCTCGTTTATCTCCATCTCCACCCTCAGGACATCGGACATACCCCCTGAAGCTTTTTGGGCTGCAGGCGATATTACGACACCATGCCCGGAGGTAACCGGGGAGGGCGAACCGAAACGGGACAAGGCAATCTGGCGGATATGCTCAAGCAGCTCCAGGTTTTCCTCCATTACAGCTATTCTCTCTTCCAGTTCATAGAGATCATACCATGCCGCCCTGACCTTGTAAAAAAGCTCATTCTTTTTGTCCCTGAACATCTCATTTCTTGATTCCGCCATACTGGTCGCTTCATCTTTGCGGCTTTCAAGAGTTCCGAACCAGGGAAACATCTGCATAAGCGAAATATCGGCATGCTGCTTGCCCATCATGTATTCCATGGGCCGGACAAAATAGCTGAAGCTCAGCTGGGGATCGGGGAGTGCCCCAACCTGGGGAACTCTCTCCAGGGCCGCAAGGTACTCATTGAAATACCCCCTGAGCCCGGGATTGTTTTCCGCAGCTTCCTGAAGGTAAAGCTCTATCTGGCTTGCCTGCCGGTCACTCTCTCCTGCCCGGGCCTCCGCTGCATTCAGGATAAAAACGGCAGCTGCAACAAGAAGGATTGTCAATACGCCTGCACCGGTAAACCTGAAATAGCCAGGAGCAGTTTTATTTGTTTTAAGTAATTTTAAGTATATCATAATATAATGTGTTTTTTTTTAAGCCAATTAATTATCCCATTTCAACGCGGGTCATCAACATTATTTACTAACATTCCTTTCAGCCCACATTGAATAAAGCACCGGTATTATAAGCACCGTGACAACGGCAACAGTCATACCACCGAAAGCGGGTATGGCCATAGGGATCATCACATCCGCACCCCTGCCGGTTGAGGTCAAAACGGGCATCAGGGCAAGCAGGGTTGTTCCCGTGGTCATAAGACACGGTCTCACCCTTCTTTTGCCCGCCTCCATAACGGCGTTTCTGACCTCTTTAACTGTAGAGGGTGCATGCCTTTTAAAACTTTGCTTGAGATAGGTGCCCATTACAACTCCATCATCTGTTGCAATACCGAAAAGAGCGATAAAACCGACCCAGACGGCAACACTCAGGTTAAGCGTGCCCATCTGAAACAAGTCCCGCATGTTTGTGCCAAAAAGTGAAAAATCCATAAACCAATCCTGACCATAAAGCCAGATCATAATGAAACCCCCTGCAAAAGCCATAGCAATTGCCGAAAAGATCATAAAGGCAGTGGCGGTCGAGCGAAACTGAAAGTAGAGAATAAGAAATATTATAACCAAACTAAGGGGTATGACCAGCATCAGGCGCTGCTCCGCCCTTACCTGCTGTTCATAGTTACCGGCAAAATGGTAGCTGACCCCCTCGGGAACAGTCAGCCGCCCCTGATCTATAAGCTCCTGAAGATGATCCCTGGCATCTTCCACCGCCGTAACCTCAGCATAACCTTCAGCCTTGTCCAGCAAAACATAACCCACCAGAAACCCCTCCTCGCTTCTGATCATTGAGGGACCCTTGCGGTAGTCTATATCGGCAAGCTGTCCAAGGGGCACATATGATCCCCCGGCTGTCGATACAAGCACACTGCTTATTCTTTCAGGATCATCCCGCCGCTCCCTGGCATAGCGTGCCCTCACGGGAAAGCGCTCGCGTCCTTCAACCGTTGTGGTAAGACGCTTTCCACCCACGGCGGTTTCAATATAGTTTTGGACATCTTCTATATTAATACCGTACCGGGCTGTCTCCCTCCGGTTAATATCAATCTCCAGATAGGGCTGGCCCACGATCCGGTCGGCAAAAACAGACCGCTCATCCACAGAGGGAACGTCTTTGAGATGTCTTTCAAGCTCAATCCCGAAATCCTGTATCGTTTCAAGATCGGGTCCGAAAACCTTGACACCTATAGGAGCCCTCATTCCTGTCTGAAGCATTACAAGGCGGGTCTCTATAGGCTGCAGCTTAGGTGCAGAAGTTACGCCCGGCACGCTGGCAGCTTCAGCAATCTCCCTCCATATATCATCGGGAGATTCAATATGATCTCTCCATTGACGGTAATACCTTCCCCCCCTGTCAGGAATAAGCTCACCCTGCTCGTCCCTTTCAAAGCTGCCTTCACCGTCAACCTTAAACCTTATCCTGTTACCGTCAACATCTGTTTTGTACTCGCTTTTGTATTTGATTATATTCTCGAACATTGTCATGGGAGCCGGATCCAGAGGCGTTTCAGCCCTTCCTGCCTTCCCCACTACAGTTTCCACCTCGGGGATTGCCGCCACCAGCTTGTCAAGCTCCTGCAAAATACGGCGGTTTTCTTCAACCCCGGTATGGGACATTGATGTAGGCATCAGCAAAAATGACCCTTCATCAAGTGAAGGCATAAACTCCCTTCCCAGGCCGGGGAAATTGCGCGAGAAAAAGTTCCACGGCGAACTCTCTCTGACCTCAACGCCGGCAACATCACCGGTTTTTGCTACAAATCCGAATACACGTTCAAACCCGAGCCATATATTCAATCCTGTAAGAAGTAAAACTGCCGGCAGAAGAAGAAACTTCACCTTGTTTTGAAGGCACCAGCTGAGAATAAGATGGTAATAACGTATAAAGAGAGAAAAAATCCCTAAAACTGCAAAAATAACAAGTCCTATAAACAGCAGGTTCGTGGCAATGCTCCTGTCCACACCAAGGGGAACCCATTCTCCGGCAAGCAGCCATGCCACTGCCAGCAGGGAAATGGCAACCGTTATTTTTTCCCTGTAAGTGTTAATCATTCCGCTAAAATGATATTGCAGGCTGTTATGTACACCGAAGGCGGCCAGAACCACCCCTGCCCAGATGTATCCGTGAAGGGCAACCACAACACCCCCGGCCGCCAGGATGTAGTTAAGGTACCTTGATATGTTGACCCTCGGGGATCTTGAAGAGAAAAGCCAGTGGGCAAACGCAGGCATTATTATTATTGTAAAAATAAAGGCTGAAATAAGTGCAAATGTCTTGGTGTAGGCCAGCGGACCGAAAAGCCTCCCTTCGGCCGCCTCAAGAGTGAAAACGGGAAGAAAACTTACAATGGTAGTGCTTACCGCAGTAAGAATAGCAGAACTAACCTCACGGGCCGCTGTGAAAATTGTGTTTAATGTGGATTGGCCGGGAGGAGCTTCTTTCATGTGCCTTAATATATTTTCGTTGAGTATAATGCCAAGGTCAACCATTGTTCCGATCGATATGGCAATACCCGAGAGGGCAACAATGTTTGCATCAACCCCCGCATACTTCATAAAAATGAAACACATCAGCACCGCCATGGGCAAAAGGGCGGAAATAAGAAACGAAGCCCTCAGGTTAAAAACCATCACAACAATTACAACTATAGTAATAAGTATCTGAAGGGTAATAGCTTCATAAAGGGTGCCAAGAGTCTCATAAATCAATCCGGTCCGGTCATAGAACGGCTCAATGGTAACTTTGGAAACCGTACCGTCATCAAGGGTTTTTTCGGGCAGTCCCACCGAGATCTCCTCTATCTTATCCTTCACATTTTCTATAACTTCCAGCGGATTATCACCATACCTTGCCGTAACTATGCCCCCGACCGCCTCGGCACCCTCCTTGTCAAGTATCCCCGACATTGTCCGGGGTTGGGGACCTATATTAACTTTGGCAACATCACCTATGCGTATCGGAACATTATCATCTACAGAGACCACAGCCTCTTCTATATCTTTTACATCTTCAACGTACCCCAGGCCTCTTACGTAGTACTCAACCTTGTTCAGCTCAATTGTTCCCGCACTTACATCAATATTGCTTTTCCTTACCGCTTCGGAAATATCAGCTAAAGTTACATTGTGGGATTTCATCGCAACCGGATCCATATCCACCTGATACTCTTTAACATGACCTCCGACAGAAGCTACCTCGGAAACACCTTTTACCCCGGCAAGAGCATTCCTTACATAATAATCCTGTATAGTCCTTAATTCATGCAGATCCCATCCGCCTGCCGGATTGCCTTCCCTGTCGCGTCCCTCAAGGGTGTACCAGAAAACCTGGCCAAGCGCCGTGGCATCCGGTCCCAGCTGCGGCTGAACTCCCTCGGGCAGAAGATCAGCAGGCAGGGCATTAAGCTTTTCCAGCACACGAGAACGGCTCCAGTAAAATTCCACATCTTCTTCAAAAATGATATATATATATGATATACCGAACATGGAGCTGCTGCGGATACTTTCCACCCCCGG
Source organism: Bacteroidota bacterium (assembly GCA_003554865.1). Lineage (GTDB taxonomy): Bacteria > Bacteroidota > Bacteroidia > Bacteroidales > PUMT01 > PUMT01. The sequence continues at coordinate 5,838 of PWHJ01000105.1, forward strand.
CAGGCCCAGAAGAGACGTGGTAAGAGGGTAAGTGATCTGGTCTTCCACATCCTGGGGAGACCTGCCCATCCATTCGGTATAGACTATCTGCTGATTTTCTCCTATATCCGGAATAGCATCTACCGGCACGGGATCACGGGGAAAGGCACCGGTATCCCAGTTAAAAGGAGCTGTTGCAATTCCCCATCCAACTATAATTAATAGCAGGAGAACCGTAACCAGCTTTTGTTCAAGGAAAAATCTGATTATCTTGTTCAGCATTATTTAAATGAAATTTTAAATGATTATCAATTTTATATATTCCGCTTTCAGGTTTGACCGCCCGGGTTTTTCACGGACTTTCAGCTCTTCAGTCAGCTCGTTACGGACCGTAACAAGCCCGGGCGAATAAACAGAAGCCAGCGGATGTAAAGGCAAGAATTTGCCGAATTAAGGGCGCTTTGACACTTTCTGAGCAAAACTTTAACTGTTGGGCTCAAAAAAAAAGTGAAGTCAAACTAAGCCCACGGAATCTGATAATCATAAAAGGAAGGACTGAACAAGGACCGGTATATCTGAAATGACAACCGGCGGGAAATTAAGGGGGGTGTATTTTAAATTTGAATATTCAAAAGTTGAAAAAACGAATAAATCTGTAAAAATGTTCAGAGTCAGCGAAGGGAGATCATTTTTAACAGTTTTCTCATTGTATGAAGGAAGAGCAATATTCACAGGCTTTCCTGCAAAAAACCGGTCGGAGCAGCAAATTTCCGGCTCATAAGCATCCCTTTGTGGGGTATCATTCGGGGTATCGCTGTCTTCACCGGAATCTCCCGAACTGCAGCAACACCTTTCAGCCTTGTCTGAAAGCGAGATATCATGCACCTCTCCGGAACAAAAATGGGCTCCTATAACAATTGAGGTGGTAGATACAACAATGAGGAGCGTTGTAAAAAAGGATAATATTTTTCCGGCAAGTTTCAAAACAAACTCATTTAAAAACAGATGTATATACAAATATATAACAATGTGTTGAAATTTACAAGTGTTATAAAACTTATTCCTGCAGGTCTCATTGTGCCTGCTATTGAGTCCAGAGCAAGCCGACCTCCGGTTCACATTCAGCAATATTTTGCTTTCGGGCCGCAGGTAAACCACCCTCACTTCAACCGGTGCTATCCGGAGTCTTTGCTTTCAGGCCCGGGGGTCAGTTACCCCCACTTCAGCAGGCGCTATCCAGGAACTTGCTTTCGGGTCAGGGGTCAGTTACCCTCAATTCAACCGGCGCTATCCCGGAGCTTTCTTCCTTGAAATCCATAGTGTATGTCCCCGCTTTTTCAAAAGTGTGCTCAAAGCTTTCTTGCTCTTCTTTTACCACCATAATGCAAATTTCATCCGGGTCAGGCTCGAAAAGCAGCACCTTGAGATAAAGATCACTGCCGGAGTGTTCAATGAAGATATCCTTAAAGTCGTAACAAGGATTGGGCTTCACGTATGTGATCTCAAAAGAAGCCGGTTCCCCTGCAAGAATTTCATCAGGTATTACCACTTCCCTGATAAAAGCTTCAACCGTCCGCTCATCATCGGGTACATTCTTCAGCTCTTCCCTTTCACAGGACGTAGCCATACAAATAAAACAAACCGTAACAATTGCCGCAGCAGAAAAAAACCCGGAGATAATTCGCCCGGAATTTACCGGTGCTGTCATTTTTCTTTTGAACGGTTTTTCCATAACAAAAAATTTTTTGCCAAATGGGTGTTTGATCTCTTAATTGTTCTGCCACATGCCACTTAGGGGATGCACCTCATCATTTATTCAGCCGGATGGGGATGCATCACCGTTTATTATTAAACGAAAACAGGCTCAAAAAAGTTGGAATAACCGGCCAGTTATTTTGCCTTGCATATCTTAATCATTGCTGTACTTGTCAAACCAGTGGTAAAGGTACAGCTGGGTCCGTATGTAATTGGAAGGATTTGAGCTGGTGCCGTGATATTCATCCCTGAAGCGGATCATTGCAGTGGGCACCCTTAAAACCTTAAGTGCCTGGTAATACTCCTCCGTTTGCGATATGGGCGTTCTAAGGTCATTTACACCGCACATCAGCAGGGTCGGGGTACTGACATTTCCCACATACATTAAAGGTGACCTGTCGAGATGCTCTGCGGGGTCTTCCCAGGGATATTCTTTGAAATTTCTGTACCAGCTCACCCCGTCGGTCGTACCGACAAAAGACAACCAGTTTGTAACGGGATAATTAACCGAAGCTGCGGCAAAGCGATCGGTGTGACCCACAATCCAGGAAGTGAGTACACCGCCGCCGCTTCCCCCGTAAACGAACATATTGTCCTCGTCAATATATCCTTTCTTTATTACCTCATCCACACCGTTCATAAGATCATCATAGTCCTTGCCCGGATAGGTATTTTTGATCTCGTTGCCGAATGCGCTTCCGTACCCTGAAGACCCCCTGGGGTTGGTGTACAATACCACATAACCCTCGGCCGCATGATGCTGCCATGTGAAATTAAACCCCACATTATACATTGCATGAGGTCCGCCATGGATAACAAGTATAAGAGGATACTTCTCAGAAGGGTCAAAACCGGGCGGGGTGATTATCCATCCGTGGACCTGCAGGTCATCGGCCGAGGTATACCATATCTCCTCTACTTCGCCCAGATCAATATTTTGCAGAAGGCTTTCATTTGCATTGGTAACCTTCTCAATGTCAGGGTTGTCTAAGTGGAACTTCACAATTTCGGAAGGGTTGTGATAATCGGTTACGGTTCCCGTGGCAATTCCCATAGAGTTTATATGGTTAACCGTAAGCATGTGATTCCCTTCGGTGACCTGGCGATAACCTCCGCTCAGCGGGGCAAAGTACAAATTTCTTGTACCGTTGTAGTTTGCATTGAAATATACGCCGGAATTATCTTCAGCCCAGGTAATATTTGAAGGTGAGCGGTCAAGATCCGCCGCAATTTCCCTTGGGTTTGCCCCGTCAATATCCATTATATATAACTTGTTTTCTATATAGGTATCATCAGTCCAGTCATAGCCCGCATATGCAACCTTTTTCCCGTCGGGTGAAACGGACGGCGAACGGTCAATCCCCCTGCGGCTGGTAAGCTGCCTTATATCCTTTGTGTGGACATTTACCGCATATATTTCAGATTCACGGTAAGCATATTCCGCATCTTCCTCTCTCAGGCTGCTGAACAATATCTCGCTTCCGTCAGGTGTCCACGATATGCCACTGTGATCCCAGTTACCATGGGTTACCTGACGAGGTACACCGCCTTCGGCGGGCACTACAAAAATATGCCTGTAACCTTCTTCCAGAAACCCCAGTCTGTCGCGTCTGTAAACCAGGCTGGATATAATGCGCGGAGCCTCAGTCCATTCTGCCCCTTCCGGTCTTGAAGGCATTTTGACCGGCCAGGTTTCAGCATGAGGCACCAGCATTGAAAAAGCTATATACTCACCGCAGGGGGACCATGTGATATTTGAAGGGGTTTTCTCCACACGGGTTATCTGGGTGGCTCCCTCAAGGTCCCTGTATTTGATAAAAATCTGCCTCCCCCTCGGTTCTCCCTGTGAAAGGTATGCAACTCTTGAGCCGTCGGGCGACCAAACGGGACTGCTTCCGTCGGTAAAATAACGGTTACGGCTTCCGTCTGAATCCATTATGTAGAGTTCGCTCTGCCGGCTGTCATTAACCATGTCAACCCATGACCTGGTATAAATGATCTCTTCACCGCAGGGGGAGATCTGCGGTCCCGACACGCTCACCATATCGAAAAAATCTTCCAGCTCAAGGGTTCTTGTATCCTGAGCCTTTATGGGAAGTTGAACCAACAGCATTAAAAGAAGGAATGCTGAAAAACGGGAAAAATTTGAATTTGGCTTCATTCTTACAATAATTTAGTTAAACAAGGTAATGAGCTTTTTTACTGAAAACCAAAGTACAACTTTTTCCTAAATATTTTCAGCCTAAAGAGCTTTTTTTTAAAAAAACCTGCCGGTTATCTATACTGGCAGGTTTTTGACAAAATTGTCCTGAAATTAACTTTTTCCGGTTAAATGCTGCCCGGATAAAATACTCGAAAATCAGTAATTCTCAGGTTTTCTCTCGAAGTAAGCTCTCGGGTAAAGGCATGCAGGGCAGTTTGCCGGGGCCGTGTCGCCTTCATGTACATAAGCACATTGACGGCAATACCATTTTTCGGTTTTGTCACTTTTAAACACCTTTTCCTGATCTATATTTTCCATAAGCTTGAGATAACGTTTTTCATGGGTTACTTCAGCTTTGGCAATCATTCTGAAAAGGCGGGCAATTTTTTTGAACCCCTCTTCTTCCGCAACCGTTGCAAACTCAGGGTAAAGGTGTTCCCACTCGAGATTCTCGCCTTCGGCGGCACGCTTAAGGTTGTCCCTTGTGTTACTAACAGGTCCCGCGGGATACTCAGCTCTTATATCGACCATGCCACCTTCAAGATAGCTGTAGAATCGTGATGCATGGGTGGCTTCATGACCTGCAGTTTCCAGAAATATGGCCGCTATCTGTTCATATCCTTCTTCACGGGCTTTTTGGGCATAAAGGGTATAGCGCATACGTGCCTGAGACTCGCCTGCAAATGCTTTCAAAAGGTTCTCTTCGGTTTTTGTTCCTTTTATACTGTCCATGCGGCAATAATTTTAAAATTAAAATTAATTAAATTTTGACAGTGACAAATATAAAAAATCAGCCGAAAAACCAGGCTGATGATTATCACCAAAAAAGAGGCTGCCTTTTTTAGACAACCCCTTTTTACATCTAAATTTAACCTAAAACCTTAAAATTAAGCCCTGAGAAAAAAAAGTCAACCTGAAATTTTTATTTGTAACTACTTTTTTAAACGAAAAAGAAAAAAAATGGTTTCATATTTTCAGGATAAATTTCCCACGGATTTGTCTTGCCCCCCCTGCATTAAGCAACCTGAACAGTTTTTCTGTTGTTATGGAATTTGCATCAAACGGCCGGAAGCAATAAATATTGAAAGGATCTTTTTTTCAGGTTATTTGGCTAACCTTCTGTGGTTTCAATATTAAAGACATCTTTAAATGCTTTCACAAACGACTCTTTGGGCAGCGCCCCCCTTGCCATCTGAGGCATCCCTTCCAAAGGCACAAAAAGTAGTGTAGGAACACTTTGTATTCCAAAAATTTGTGCAAGCTCCTTTTCATTTTCAGTATCTATCTTGTAGAAGTCCACTTTACCCTCATATTCTTCAGCAAGCTCCTCAATAACAGGATCAAGAGATTTGCACGGGGCACACCAGTCCGCATAAAAATCTATAACGCATGGCCTTTGTCCCTTGTATTGCCATTCCTGATTCTCTTCGTAATTGAAAATCTCTTCTTTAAAAGTTTTAGCATCCAAATTTTTAATCATAACAAAAATTTTTAAAAATGTACATATTTAACATATTATTTTCCTGAATGTTCAAATTATGTACCAAAATTTTAAAAAATAAGTTTTTTAATAATAAATGGAATAAGTTGTAATTTTGTCATACCTAACAAGAATAATCATCATATCTATATATGAAAAATTGTCTATCTAATCGGGTTTTCAGGCTTATATCTGACATTGTGGCGGAGAAAGGACAAGAGGCTTATGTTATTGGGGGTTATGTGAGGGATGCATTGCTTGGGCGCCCCTCAAAAGACATTGACATTGTAACCGTTGGCAACGGCATTGAACTTGCCCGGGAGGTTGCAAAAAAGCTTGGCGCTCAAAGGAAAATTACCGTATACAGGAATTTCGGAACAGCAATGCTTCAGCACGAGGGTTACGAAATTGAATTTGTGGGTGCAAGAAAAGAGTCTTACAGAAATGATTCCAGAAAGCCGGTAGTTGAAAACGGCAGCCTGGAGGACGATCAGAAAAGAAGGGACTTCACGGTGAACGCACTTGCAATAAGCCTCAATAAAGAGAGCTTTGGCCGGCTGTCAGACCCTTTTTCAGGAATTGAGGATCTCAGGAACAAAATCATACGCACTCCTCTTGATCCGGAAGCCACTTTTTCTGACGACCCCCTGAGAATGTTGAGGGCTGTACGTTTTGCAACCCAACTTGAGTTCAATATTGAGCAAAAAACATTCAATGCCCTGGCAAACAACAGGGAAAGGATCCTGATAGTCTCAGCAGAAAGAATAACCGACGAGCTGAATAAAATATTAATCTCAAAAACACCTTCAAAAGGATTCACTCTTCTGGAAAGGTCAGGGCTTCTCAAACATATACTTCCCGAGCTGGATAATCTGAAAGGAGTCGAGATAAGAGAAGGCAAAAAACACAAAGACAATTTTTTGCATACCGTAAAGGTCGTTGACAGTGTAAGCAGGCTGAGCGATAATCTGTGGCTCAGGTGGGCAGCCCTTCTCCATGACATTGGCAAGCCGGCTACCAAAAGATACAGCACAGAGACCGGATGGTCGTTTCACGGGCACGATTACCTGGGTGCAAAAATGGTCCCGGAAATTTTCAAAAAACTGCGACTTCCGCTAAACGATAAAATGAAATATGTAAAAAAAATGGTACAGCTTCATCTTCGCCCCATAAACCTGGCAAAGGAGGAGATAACCGATTCTGCAATAAGGAGACTGCTGTATGAAGCCGGCGACGACCTGGAGGATCTTATGCTGCTTTGCGAAGCAGACATTACATCACAGAACCGTGAGATCGTAAAAAAATACCTGAATAATTTTCAGCTTGTCAGAGAAAAACTAAAAGAGATAGAAGAAAAAGATGCGATCAGGAATTTTCAGCCTCCGGTAAAAGGTGAGGAGATAATGGAAACATTTGGTATTGGCCCCTGCAGGGAGGTAGGCAAAATAAAGAATGCTATAAAAGAGGCCATAATTGAGGGCACCATTGGCAACAATTACCCGCAAGCAAGGGAATTTATGCTAAAAAAAGGTGAAGAACTGGGACTGACACCTAAAAAGTAAATAACCCCCTTCACTGTCATTTCGGATCATTTTCCCCACAAATCAATGTAAACAGGAAGATGATCGCTGTATCCGCCGGTGTAACGGTAACCCTCGTAAGTACGAAAGGGTTTGTACCCGTAATAAACTTCATCCCTGACCAGAAGAAAACCGGCATCAAAGACGGATGCGGAATTTTTGCGGGCAGCCAGACCTCTTTCGGCCATCAGCAGGGTGCCCGAAACTATAAACTGGTCGAAAAGCTGCCACCGCCCCCTGAACTTGATTGTCCCTTTTCCCGCAAGCTTAAGGGGAGCAGACAGGTTATACAACCGGTTTGGATGGGTGTCTGCAAAATCGGTTTCAGTCCCCAACCCAACCCTCAGGCTTGCATCGGCAGGCTCATCATTAAAATCACCCATTATAATGATTTTTGCCTCAGCATTAGTGGCAAACACAGAATCTACGGCACTTTTCAGCACCGAAGCCGCCAAAAACCTTGCCGGTTCGGTAAAAGCCCGTCCTCTCCACCTTGAAGGCCAATGATTGACAAAAAGGTGAAGCGTGTCAAGGCACACAGTAACGCCCTTAACGTAAACAATATCGCGGGTTTTTAAAAATGTGTCAACAGGAGATGAAATTTCAAGAAATTTTTCCCTTATAAGACTGAAGCGGTCGGACCTGTAAAGCAATGCTACATCAATCCCCCGTCTATCGCGTGAATCCCGGTGCACAATCTCATAACCTGCCTTTGACAATGGTGTTGTGCCCGTTAGCTCTTCAAGCACATAACGGTTTTCCACCTCACACAAACCCACTATCTCAGGGGCCTGCCACCCTCCTGCCGCAACTATCACCCTGTAGATATTGGCCAGCTTCTCACGGAAACGAAACCACGTCCACCTCCTCTCCCCGCCCGGGGTGAATTCATCATCCTCCCTTTCGGGATCATTGTGAATGTCAAAAAGATTCTCAACATTGTAAAACATTATCCGGTAATCGCCCCGGACTTTTTCATCTGACAGTCCGCCTCCGCTTGCCTCAGTGTGATTTGCAGTTAGGAAAAATGCAAATATTGACAGGGCAAATAACGCAAAAATCAGAAACCTCAAATTATAGCCCGGCATTTTTATCAAAGTCATCTTATATAATATAAATATAAGATATTTTTGATAAATGCCTTAATTTTGCCAAAAATCGCAAATATCAATTTTTTGATTTCAAATAAAACCTGATTTATTTTCAAGATGCAGCCTGTTGATCTTATAATACATAATGCCAAAATATATACAGTTGATGAGGATTTTTCAACTACAGAATCCCTTGTAGTAAAAAACGGAAAATTTGTAGCTACAGGAGAAAGTGATCATATGCTTAAGAAATATTCGGCCTTAAAAACAATTGATCTGCAGGGCAATTATGTATACCCCGGTTTTATTGACCCGCACTGTCATTTCTACGATTACGGGACTGGATTGACAAACGCCGATCTAACCAAAACCTCCTCTTTTGAAGAGGTGATAGATATAATAAAGTCTTATCATAAAGAGTCAGAGAGCCGGTGGATAACCGGATACGGGTGGGACCAGAACAAGTGGGAAGAGAAAAGATTTCCCCACAGGTATGAGCTTGACAAGGTTTTCCCAAAAACCCCTGTTGTTCTTACCCGTATTTGCACCCATGGTACAATTGCCAACACAGAAGCCCTGCTTCGCGCCGGTATTGATCCCGAAAAACCCGGCAGCTTAAGCGATCAATTTATCCGGAAAGATGGCAAGTTAACGGGAATGATTATAGGGAGGGCCAATACAATAGTAAAAAAACATATTCCCGGACCCTCTGAAAAGGAAAAGGAAGAAGGTCTCTTAAAGGCACAGGAGCATTGTTTTGCATACGGTCTAACCTCAGTCAATGATGCGGGACTTGACAGGCAGGTAATCAGGCTTCTGGATTCATGCCAGAAAAAAGGCAGGCTTAAAATGAGGGTTTATGCAATGCTGAAACCGACAACAGAAAATTTTGAAACTTTTCTTTATAAAGGAATATATAAAACCTCTCATTTGCATATTCGCTCCATAAAGCTTTTTGCTGACGGGGCTCTGGGACCCCGCAGCGCTCTACTGATTCAGCCCTACAGCGACGATCCCGGAAACTCGGGCGTTTATGCAGAAAAGCCTGAAAATCTCAGGAAATTATCACAAAAAGCCTTCGAAAACGGATACCAGGTAAACACCCACTGCATAGGAGATCTTGCAGTAAGGCTCGTGCTGAATATTTACGGGGACATACTCAAAGAAGCCAACGAAAGGCGCTGGCGGGCAGAACATGCCCAGATTGTTCATCCCGCCGATACCGGATTGTTCGGCAAATACTCAATAATTCCTTCTGTTCAGGCAAGCCAGGCCACTTCCGATATGAGCTGGGCACATAAGCGTATAGGCCGGGAAAGGTTGAAAAATTCCTACAGGTACAGGGATCTTATGGAACAAAACGGATGGATAGCAAACGGAAGCGATTTCCCTGTTGAATCGCTTAATCCTCTTAAAGGCTTTTACGCCGCCGTTGCAAGGAAAAACGACGACGGGCATCCCGGGGGCGGATTCCAGCCGGAAAACGCTCTCACACGCAGGCAGGCACTGCAGGCTATGACCATATGGGCCGCTAAAGCAAGTTTTGAAGAAAATGAAAAAGGTAGTATTGAACCCGGTAAAATTGCTGATTTTACCGTTACCGGCGAAGATATAATGAAAAAGGAAATTGAGAAGGTCCCCCGCATCAAGGTGTTAAAAACCTTTTCAGGTGGGGTCAGTGTTTATTCAATTCATTAAAATCCAAACAGTTAAAACCATAAAGAATTTTATTAAAAAAAACAAATTGTTTTTTTATTGGCAATTCAAGTATTTTAATCTATTTTTGCGTAAACTTTAAGTATAAATAAATTATATGGGCAGAAAAACAAAATTGCAGACCAACCAGATTAATTCGGGCTCTTCAACACCTTCATGCCCGGTTATATGCCCGGCATGCTCAGGTAAATTAATAATAAGGGAGCTGGCTTGTCAAAACTGCGAAACAGAAGTTACCGGGGAGTTTGATCAACCTCTTTTGTCAAAATTGTCCGATGAAGACCAAAAGTTTATAATAGACTTTATAAAACTGAACGGAAGTCTTAAAAATATGTCAAAGCACCTTGGCATAAGCTATCCCACCGTCAGGAACAAGCTGGATGAAATTATCGATACTCTTAAAACTGAAGACTCCTCTCCATAATTTATTATTATATTAACCTGCTCCGGCATCTTATACCATAAATCAACTGATAGCCAAACTTACTTCTCTGTGTTTGGGTTAAAAACTATTATAACAAAACCCTGAAAAAAATATAATTTTTTAGATCACACCCCTTTTTTTTAATTATTTCTGTCTTTAAAAAACTTTATTCAATTTTTTTCTATTTTTATTTGTTTGTTTTTTTCTTTTTTTCTATTTTTGTATAGTTATGTATTATTAGGTATTTTTTTTTAAGTACATATTAAATACACATTAAAACTGCGTTTTTTAAATAAGCCGGGTAGACAAAATTTTCCTCATGTTTGAAACAGGTTAACAAACAATCACAAAATTTTTCTCCTTTTATTTTACCCGAGAAAGGTTTTAATGTTAAAAAGGCGAACCTCTTTAGGTGTTCGCCTTTTTTTGTCCCGAACATTACAATCTTTATCAATAAATTTTAATTTTGATTTTTTTTTTAGAATTTTTTCTTTCTCTTTATGTTGTATTTTTTATTTTTTTTCATTCTTGCTGCAACCTTTTAATGTTTTTTTGCATCTTGATTATATATAAATAAATTTTGTCCGGACTTTTTTTAACCTTAAACTAATCAGCATGAAAAAGAAACTGTTAATCAGTTTATTGTTGCTTCTTGTGATAAACTTCACAGCAGCAATTGCCCAGATTACAGTTACAGGAACCGTTACCTCGGCTGAGGACGGAGAGCCTATACCAGGTGCATCTGTAACTGTAAGGGGTACGACAATCGGAACGGTTACCGATATTGAAGGAAGCTATTCGATTCAGGTGCCCTCCGATGAGTCCGTTCTCAGGTTCTCCTTTGTTGGCATGATCAGAAAGGATATTATCGTGGGTGACCAGAGAACTATTGATGTTGAACTCGAGTCAGACGTGGTAGGCCTTGATGAGGTTGTTGTTACCGGCTACGGAGTTCAGCGCAGAAGAGACCTTACCGGTTCGGTGTCTTCCGTTCGTTCAAGGGATATTGAAGGGATGCCCGTATCAAGTATCGAAAGGGCTATCCAGGGGCGTGCGGCAGGTGTCCAGGTATCTGCATCTGACGGTGTTCCAGGCGGAGACGTATCTGTTATAGTCCGAGGTATGGGATCATTCGCCGCCAACAGGCCGGTATGGATAGTTGACGGGGTTGAGGTTGAGTCTGGTGGCCTGAGCCGCAGATCTGAATCTTCCTCTGTACTGTCAGCAATTGATTTTAATGATATCGAGTCGCTGGAGGTATTGAAAGATGCTGCTGCCACCGCCATATACGGCGCACGCGGTGCCAACGGTGTAATAATCATAACCACCAAGCGTGGAGAAGCAGCCGAAAAGACAGACTTCAACTTTGAGGTTCAGCGGGGCTACAGCACTCCCCACAGGCTGATGCCTGTAATGGACGGACCGCAGTGGGCACAGTACGATTTTGAAAGGTATGTTAACCGTTATGGACTGGAGGATTCAAGAACCCAGGACCGCCTTCAGTCAGGAGCAAACCTGGGCTGGTATACGCTTGATGCAGACGGTATGCCTGATTTCGGCACCTCGCCCCATTATGACTGGCAGGATGCTGCATTCAGAACGGGTAACATCATGGAAGCGCGACTTACTGCAAGGGGAGGTGACGAAAATACAAGGTTTTATGCGGCCCTTTCCCATAACAACACTCAGGGTCATGTTATAGCATACGATTTTGACAGGAGCAACTTCAGGCTGAACCTTGACCATGATGCTACCGACAGGCTCAGGTTCGACGCGCAGGTAAGTGCCGGACTTACCAACCAGTACACCACACGTCTCGGCGGTGCATGGTCTAGCCCTGTTCGTGCAGGCCCGGGTATCCCCCCGATTAACCCCATTTATACATGGCAGGCCGAGGAAGCAGGCCTCCTTGATACAGGAACTGATTTCCGGGGCTACTGGAATGCTCCCAGGGGTGTATTCGGTGCATATCCTTCACATTTTATCAACAGCGCGGAACTTGATCACAATATTGCAAACAATCTGAAAACCGTTCTCAACCTTGGTGCAAGCTACGATTTAACCGACCATCTTTCCTATCGTTTTGCCTTCGGTGTTGATTACAATCACAGCGATGACGAACAATGGCAAAGCCCCAATGCAAGTGACGGTTTTGCGGTAAACGGAAGACTGTATGACTATGAAACAACCATTTATGCTGTACAGACTACCCAAACCCTTAACTACAACAACATCTTCAGGGATGTTCACAGCCTGAATGGTGTTGCCGGTTTCGAAACATGGGAGCGTACCTACAGGAGTACTTCGGTTATAGGTGTAAACTTCCCCAATCCGCATATGAACGTGATAAACGCTGCCGCCGAGGCAACCTCTTGGGGAGGGACTGAAACCGAAAGGGCACACATGGGTGCCTTCAGCCGTATGAATTATACTTATGACGACAGGTATATGCTTACCCTTACCGGACGCTACGATGCCAGCTCACGCTTTGGTGCACGCAACAGGTGGGGCTTCTTCCCTGCAGTTGCTCTTGGCTGGAGAATGTCATCCGAGCCTTTCATGGCAGGAAGGGACAATATAGACAACCTGATGGTAAGGCTCAGCTACGGAACCTCCGGATCGGATGCCGCCGGGACATATGCTGCACTCGGACTCTGGAGTGGCGGAACCCAGTACAGGGGTGATGTAGGTATATATCCTACACAGCTTCCCAACGAGTACCTTACATGGGAGCAAAGCACCACTTTAAATCTTTCGACCAGCCTTACCGCCTACAGGGGCAGGCTGAATGTTGACCTGGAAGTTTTCAGGCGCTGGCAGAACCAGCTTCTGCTTGACAGGCCGCTGCCTCTGAGTAGCGGATGGTCGGAGATAACCGAGAACATCGGTGAAATAATGAACGAAGGTCTTGAATTATCACTTAACACAGTAAATATCCAGAACAACAATTTCCGCTGGAGTACCAGCCTTAACTTTGCCTATACCGACAGCGAGATACTGGAGCTGCTTCCCGGAGTGGACTGGTTCAGTGCACGCCGTCATGTTGGAAGGGCTGTACAGGACAGGTACATGCAGGGAGTATGGGCAGGTGTTAACCCTGCAGACGGAAGACCTATGTATTACGACAAGAACAATAATATCACCTACCAGCCGACATTTGAAGACGGAAGGTGGTTCGGCCCTGAGGTTCCCCCATGGTACGGTGGTCTGACCAACGAGTTCCAGGTAGGCAACTTTGGTGCATCGATCTTCTTCCAGTATTCGGGAGGCGGAAGCAGGTATCTTTCTGATGCAAGGTTCTGGTATTTCGGTACGGGTGACAGGAACCAGTTTTCAAGGGTGATAACAGACAGGTGGGAAGGCCCCGGCCATATCACCGCCACCCCGAAACCGGTACTTGGAAACGTATATCCGGGCAGTGTACGCACACCCAATACCTACGGCACGCACATGTTTGAAAGGACCGACTATATCCGCCTGAAAGATGTGACTGTTTCATATACGTTGCCCATAAGTGTTATTCAACGTTTCGGCATGGACAACGTCCGCATATTTGCCCGCGGGACAAACCTTTATACATGGACTGATTACAATGGTGCCGATCCTGAATTTACAGGGACTGACTTTGGTACATATCCCCAGGGTACGTCCATTACTCTGGGAATAAACACCAGTTTTTAACAATTAAAAAGAAAAGACATGCGTAAATACAATCTTATATTATCCATTCTTTTCATGACCGGTCTGCTTATTGGAGCGAGCTCATGTGAAGATTTCGTGGAGAGGTACCCCCGCGCCTCCATGGCCGCTGAGCTGGCCATGGCAGACATTGAGGGTATAGAGGCCACATTGTCAGGCACCTACAACAGACTCCAGGCTGGTGAATACAACCACCGCGAGATGAACCTTGTAGGCGAGCTGCTGTCAGACCAGATGGAGATAGCGCAAACAAATGCCGGACGCCTGGTTGCGCATCCCACCAATCAGGAAGGTGCAGGATTCGGTATCTGGGGGCGTGCCTACAACGACATCAACCGCCTCAACTCGATACTATATTATATAGATGATGTTGAAGGTGAGCAAAGCAGGATTGAACGTGCCAAGGGCGAAGCCCATGCAATGCGCGGCCATATCTATTTTGATCTTCTGAAGATATATGCCCGCCCGTACCTTCACCAGGCACCGCTTGTCCAGGGTCAGCCACTAGGGGTGATCGTCAAGACATTGCCTTTCCTTGGTGTAGATGAAACCACTTTCGCCGAGAGAGGCACCATTGAGGAGGGCTACCAGCTTGTGCTGGATGATTTCACCACCGCTCTCGGTTATCTTGAAGGCAATGACAGGCAGTATCCTTTCTATTTCACCGAGCTTTCGGTAAAGGCATTGCTTGCACGTCTTCACCTTTTCATGGGTAACTGGCAGGATGCTATAGACTATGCCGAAGATGTAATAGCTGAGGCGCCTAACGGACTGGTAGATGCGGATGACCGTGATTCTTACCTGACTGTTTTTGCGGACGCCCCGGGTGCGGAATCTATTTTCGAGCTGGCCTTTACTTCGGCCGACAGGCCTGGTATGAACACCAGCGTGGCGGGTATGGCTTCATACTTCCCCGAGGTAGGACAGGGATACGGTGATGTGATACTTCGCCAGGATCTGGTTCAGTTGCTTGATGAATACGGAGAGATGGGCCATCCTGCAGCTAAGATGTACTATGTCAGGGAGAAGGGCGGACAGATGTGCCCTTTCCAGGACAAGTACTCCAGCTACCGGGGTGAGGCAAACTGGGATGACATAAAGATGATAAGGATGCCGGAGATGTATTTCATTGCAGCCGAAGCATATGCTGAACTTGGCCTGCTTGATGATGCAAAGGAGAAGCTTCAGATACTGCGCAACCACCGTGGCATGGGAGATGTTGAAATAGATGCGGGCACAAAGGAAGATTTCATAGAACTTCTTATGACAGACAAAAGGGTGGAATATTTCAGCGAAATGTCACACCGCTGGTTTGATCTCAGGCGCAGGGGGATGGATATCCCTAAGGGAATCCCCGATGTTGATTCAGGAGCTGACGACGGTCCGATCTCATTTGAAGACTACAGGGTTGTTGAACGTATTCCCGTAACGGGAGAGGTTGAAGCAAATGAAAACGTTATCCAGAATCCCGGGTATTAATCATCACAGTGGAACACTCATAATAATTCAATTGTGGGTGTTCCATGTCACTTTTAAACAAAAAAACTGAATAATATGAGAAGATTTATAATATCACTGCTTGTCGTTACTGCAATGGGCTTTGTAACCCAGTCATGCTTCGAAGGGCTTAACGACTTCACCTATGACGGTCCGCCGGTTGTGGAATTCTCAAACCTTTCACATGACAACGCAAGCTGGACCTCCGTCGGTGCACACTGGTCGGCCCTTATTGAAGGCGACGACCCGGATGCAGCCATACAGGTAGCACTTGTCGGACCGCACCAGGCGCAGGACAAGGAAATCGGCTATTACGTGGCCGATCAGCTCTATCGTGACACTGACGCCAACAGGCTGAGGGTGGAACAG